>DATARG010000007.1:0-18824 GCA_036264275.1 Candidatus Udaeobacter sp.
CGGCGAAATGATGATCGATTCGCATCCGTGCGGAACGGCAGAAATAATCTGCAACGGAAAGAATTTCATCGGCTGGTTTCCCCTGACTCAGCAGCCACTGCGCGTAAGAACATGTCGCGCTAATCGCGAATAACTCCGTCGCGATCCCGACAAACCTCGAAAGAAGCAGTTGCTCTCGATCGAGTTTGGGGCCGAACCGCGCCATCGCATGAAACAAACCGCGCGCGAGTCGCGTGCTTGTGCGCGCTGCATAATCAACATGGCCACGCAATGTGTCGTGCAAATTGTCGATCTTGCCGGCGCCGGTGGAGAACCACTGACGCGGGTACCAGCCGGCGTAAAATTTTCCGGAACTGAACACCGCTTTCACCCGCTCAGACATTGGCAATGTGGTGTTGAAAATCGCGCCACCAACTTTCAAATGTGGATCAAGCGCCTCGCGCGCGATGAACAAACGCATGATCTCACTGGAGCCTTCGAAAATGGTGTTGATCCGGCAGTCGCGCAGGAAACGTTCCACTGGAATTCCCGGTTCGCCGCGACCTTCCAACGATTGCGCAGTCTCGTAGCCACGACCACCGCGCACCTGCATTGCGTCGTCCGAAATTCTCCAGGTGGTTTCGGTCGACCACATCTTGCACATCGCGGTCTCAATTCGCAGATCGCCAGCTTTGCGGTCGACTAACCCCGATGTGAGAAACGTGATCGCTTCCATCGCGAAGACATTGCCCGCCATTTCGGAAATTTTTCCCGCGATCGCTGAATGTTTTCCTATTGGTCCACCCCATTGAATCCGTTCGCTGGCCCATTTGCGTGAAATTTCGAGCAACCGCTTGGACAATCCGACACACGCCGCCGGGATCGTGAGCCGGCCGGTGTTCAGCGTCGTTAGCGCGACCTTTAACCCCTGCCCTTCCTTGGCGATCATGTTTTCGCGCGGCACGCGCACGTTCGTGAACTTCACGATGCCGTTGTAAAGCGCGCGCAATCCCATGAACCGGCAACGATAAGTAATTTCCACGCCGGGCCAGTCCACATCGACGATGAACGCAGTGATTTGCTTGCGTTCCCTGCCATTAACGATTTTGGGCGGCGTAACGGCCATGACCACAAGCACGCCAGCCTTGATCAGGTTCGTGCACCAAAGTTTTTCGCCATCCAGAATAAACGCGGAACCATCCTCGGTTGGCTCGGCCCGGCAATTCATGTTCGCGGGATCCGAACCGGCATTCCATTCGGTCAACGCGAACGCAGAAATCTGCTTTCGCGCAACGCGCGGCAAATATTTTTTCTTTTGCTCTTCGGTGCCGAACAGCAGCAAAGGTTGTGGAACCCCAATCGACTGGTGGGCCGAAACGAGCGCGGTCAAATTTGCGTCCCAGCTTCCGAGCAACATCGCCGCGCGTCCGTAATTGACCTGTGATAAACCCAGGCCTTCGTACTGCTTCGGGATTTTTACCCCGAACGCGCCCATCGCGAACAGCTCGTCAATGTTCTTCTGCGGAATTTCGCCGCTGCGGTCGACCTCATCGGCATCCACATTTTCGCGCAGATATTTCTCCAGATTTGCAAGGAATTCCCTGCCAGCCTCGCGATCTTCGGCGCTCTGCTCTGGCCACGGATAAATCCGATTGAAATCGTAACGCCCGATGAAAAGATTGCTGGCGAAACTGCCTCGCTCGTCCAGCGGATCGCGCGAGGCCTCTGCGAGCTCCAAAGCTTCGCGCTTGCCTTTGGACATCTTCGACGTGTCGATCACGGCTGCAGCCACCCGCTTTTCGGGCTCGGCACGAGACAGGTCCGTGTCGCCGCGGGGAACGGATTTCGCGGTAGTTTCTTCAGCGATTTGTTTTTCCGGTGCTTCGAGTGGTGATTTCATATCATCCGTCTGTCATTCCGAGCGAAGTCGAGGAATCCCTCGATATCAGCCCAGAAAAAGTCAGAGATGTCTCGACTTCGCTCGACATGACAGAGCTGGCGGTCGAGCGGCTGTCACTCCTCATAAAATTTCGTCCCATCGCGTGCACGCTTCTTCAAGAGTTCGCATGGAGCAAATTTCTCTTCGGTTTGTGCCAGACGCTCCAATTCCTCGACGGTTCTCTTGAGTCCGAAGTGTTCGGCGAATCGCAGCGGCCCACCACGGAACGGCGCAAAACCGGTTCCCAAAATCATTCCGTAGTCGGCATCCTCGGGAGAATCGACGACTCCCTCTTCCACGCAACGAGCAGCTTCATTCACCATTACAAGGATGAGCCGGTGAATTAGCTCCTCGTTATTTAAACTTAACCGCGGGTCGTTATGCCGGGCCGGTGGGATGTTTGGTCCGTCGGCCCCCTCTCCCGCTGGTGCGGGATGCAATCCGCGCCGCCATTGCACCAGCGAGTCGTTAGCCATCTGTTTCTTGCCTTCGTATTTATAAAAACCCGCGCCTGTTTTCCGACCCAGCATCTGTTGATCGCGCAGCCAAAGCAGCACAGCTGAAACGTGATCGCGCTGTCCATACGCCTTCTCGAGTGTGTTACCGATATCGATTGTAATATCGACTCCGATTTCGTCGATTAATCGCAACGGTCCCATCGGCATTCCCCATTCCACCAGCGCACGATCGATCCGCTCCGCGTCCAAGCCGCTCTCGAAAAGTTTGGCAGCATCGAGTAAGTACGGAAACAAAACGCGGTTCACCAGGAACCCCGGGCTATCGCGCACAATTACCGGCACTTTTCCGATCTGCCGTACAAAAGCCAGGCTACTGTCACGCGTTTCGTCGGATGTTTGCTTCGCAATAACAACTTCCACCAGTTTCATCCGGCTCACCGGATTGAAGAAGTGCAGTCCGATCACGTGCTCGGGCGAAACCGTCACCTCGGCCAACTCGCTGACAGAAAGCGCTGAAGTATTTGTCGCGACAATAGTTTTCGGGCCGGCCTCCATCGCCAGTTCGCGAAAAACTTCTTTCTTGATCTCCATTTTTTCCGAAGTCGCTTCGATCACGAATTGCACGTCGCGCAGTTCCATCGGCGCAGTTGAGCCACAAATCCGGGCGCGCCCCTGTTTCGCTTTATCCTCTTTCATCAAGCCACGCTTTACCGCATCGGCATAGACTTTTTCGATATTTGCCAACCCGCGATTGATTTGTTCGCGCGCGACGTCGCGCAGGATCACGGTGACGCCCCGGGAACTCAGCCATTGGGCGATGCCCGAGCCCATCACGCCCGCACCAATCACAGCCGCGTGCACGATTTTCTCAGGTTGCGTTCGCGACGTGCCCTTCTTGTATTTTTCCGCGAGAAAGAAATTGCGAATCAGGTTTTGCGTCGACTCCGTCTTGCCAAGATTGACTATCCCATCAAGTTCGAGTTTTAACGATTCGTTAGGCGAAACGCTCAGTGTTCGATTGATAATTTCCAGAGCGCGCGAGGGAGCCGCATTACCCGTCATTTTGCCCTCGCCGCCAGTGGCGGCGCGCGCCTCTTCCTGGCCAGGGAGAGGACGATGTGAAGTGTCAGGTAAGGGTCGTTTTCCACTGCTCAATTTTTTCCGCGCGCGCTCGAGAAGCTGGTCGCGCGGCGCAATTTCATCGACGAGTCCTAACTTCAAAGCCTCCTGAGCGGAATAAAGTTTGCCTTTCAAGATCACTTCAGCGGCCTTTTCAGCGCCGATTAATCGCGGCAACCGCGTGCAGCCGCCCCATGCCGGAAGAAGTCCCAGACTCGTTTCGGGCAAACCGATCCGCGTGGCTGGATCATCGGATGCGACACGATAATCGCACGCAAGCGCAACTTCGTAGCCGCCGCCTGCCGACGCACCATGGATCGCGGCAACGGTTGGAATTTTAAGATCCGCCAGCCGATTGAAAACCTGTTGCCCGCGCTCAATGAATCCGCGCATTTCACCGGTTTTCGCCGCCTGCAACAGCGTCTTTAAATCCGCGCCCGCCACAAAAATGGACTTTTTTGCCGATGCGATGATCAAGCCGCGCAGCGAACCATCTTTTTCAACGGCCTCAAGGTGCTCATTCAGTTCATCGAGAGTAGCGGCGTCAAAAACGTTCGCGCCCGACTCGGGACGATCAAACGTAAGCACGCAAATGTGATCGTCATTAGTCTCGCGTCGAATTATTGGAACTGTAACAACTGCAGACACCCCTTCATTTTGGAGCGTTTCCGAAAAATGCCAAGTGTAAGGTGGGGTCATCCGCGCTGCGATGACGGCGCCGTAGCGCGGCGTCGCTGTTACTGCGCCTTTGTAACGTTTTGAAGAATGCTTCGCGGGTCGTTGCTTTGGGCGAGCGCGAGTGCTAGAAACGCCACGTGGTCGGGAAAATCTTAGAACCGGAAATAAAAAACATGATCGACGCGCGGGATTTCGCCGCGCTTCGTGAAGTGTTTCGCGAATGGGCGCCCGCTGATGTGGCCGAAGTCATTCTCGACCTGCCCGAAG
The DNA here is from genome assembly GCA_036264275.1 of Candidatus Udaeobacter sp. Taxonomy (GTDB): domain Bacteria; phylum Verrucomicrobiota; class Verrucomicrobiia; order Chthoniobacterales; family UBA10450; genus Udaeobacter. Next base: position 4,441 of record DATARG010000007.1, read on the forward strand.
ACGAACAGGTAATCATCTTTCGCGTGCTGCCGGCGGCGCTGGCCGCGGACGTTTTTGAGTACATCGGGGTCGAGGAACAGCAGCAGTTGTTACGCGCGATGACACACGAGCAGGTCGTAGCCATTCTCAATGAGATGTCGCCGGACGATCGAACGGCGCTGTTGGAGGAATTACCGAGCGCCGCGGCGCGCCAACTGATTCGTTTGCTCACACCTGAAGAACGCCGCGTGGCAACGGCACTGCTCGGTTATCCCGAAGACAGTGTGGGCCGCTTGATGACACCGGATTTCATCGCAGTAAAGGAGGATTGGACGGTACAACACGTCCTTGATTACGTGCGCGAGTACGGCCGCGATAGCGAGACGTTAAACTTTGTCTACGTCGTAGACGATCGTGGAAAACTAATCGATGACGTGCGGATGCGGGAGTTTTTGCTAAGGCCGCTCACGACAAAAGTGAGCGAGATTCGCGATCAAAACTTTGTGGCGTTGAACGCAATCGATTCGCAGCAGGACGCGCTGAATGTTTTCCGTAAATACGATCGCGCCGCGTTGCCGGTAGTCGATTCGAACAATGTGCTCGTTGGAATCGTGACAAGCGACGACATGCTGGACGTGGCGGAAAAAGAAGCCACTGAGGACATCCAAAAACTCGGCGGTATGGAGGCACTCGATGAGCCGTACACAACCATCCCGTTTCTGCGAATGGTAAAGAAGCGCGCCACGTGGCTGATCATTCTGTTTTTAGGCGAAATGCTGACCGCGACCGCGATGCAGGGATATAACAGCGAGATCGAAAGGGCGGCAATTCTGGCAATGTTTTTGCCGTTGATCATTTCCAGCGGTGGCAACTCTGGGTCACAGGCTACCACGCTCGTCATTCGCGCGATGGCTCTCGGCGAATTGCGTTTGCGCGACTGGTTTCGCGTCGTCCGAAAGGAACTGCTCTCGGGATTAGCGCTCGGTGTAATCCTGGGGACTATCGGTTTCTTCCGCATCTCACTGTGGCAATATTTGCACATATTCGATTACGGTAAGTACCACTGGCTGGTTGCGTTTACCGTTGGCGTGGCGTTGGTGGGAGTGGTGCTGTGGGGAACTATAAGCGGTGCAATGCTTCCATTTTTGCTGCGTCGATGCGGCCTCGATCCAGCAGCGTCGTCAGCGCCATTCGTTGCGACATTGGTCGACGTCACGGGATTGGTAATCTATTTCAACGTGGCGCTCTTCGTTCTTCGCGGCACCCTGCTCTAGCGTCGAAAGCTCGTTGCGGGCGACTGATTTTTTCGAGACGCCACGTCAATGCTGTTCAGCGCCCGGACTGATCGAAACCGATGGTGCCACCGAACTTTGACGTGAAGAAGCAGGCGGTGGAGTCACAACATTCACATTCATTTTGACAGCAATCAGGTAACCGTAGTGAGCATCCAACTGGACCTTTGTGCCGCCTTGGGAATAGATCGGGCCGGAGAATTTATAAAGCACGGCGTCGTCGGGACCCGCGTTTTTGTATCGCAGGAAGGTGTATGTTGGATAATTCACATGGGCTTGGTGCGCACGACCCGTTTCGAAGACGAGTTCTTCATCTCCTTCTTCGTCGGTGCGCTGATCGATTGACCTAACGACAATTGCTACCTGACTCTTATCGCGACTCTCACCCTTGCTTTTGAGAGGGATAACAGCGTAGCCAGCCAACACATTCAACTCGTTAGAACGCGAGGTCTTAACAGGTTTTCCCGATTCACCCCAATCGTCCGACTCGAGCCATTTTCCTCCCTCCTTTTTGGCAAACGTACTGCCATCAGGCAATCGAGTCCGTTCCACTTTCCCGAGATAGCGATCATAATGACACTCCGCTGGCGGAATCTTGTTGTCGTACGACGATAACTGCAGGTCGACTACCATGTGATTGGTTTCAAAAATCTTTCGTGATCGTTCCATGAACTTCTCAAAACGTGGATCGCTTTGTTCCGCAGCCGATAGCGAAAAACCGGCCAACAGCACGAGCGAAAGCAAGGCCAGCCTCATGCGTCAGATTGAATCGCGCTCTTCTGCACGAGTCAATCTTACTGTCATACTGTCCATGGCCGCCGAATCCCTGTGCAACACGGCGGTGAACTTCCGCACTATAACCTGTCCAGATCCTCGATGACTTTCTGGATGCCGCTGACTACGAGCGTGAACCGATCGTAATCAAGTTTGTCTGGCCTGTCGTTCGACGAGTGATAGTACGGATATCGAAACGGCGCTGTGTCGGTAACCATTACGGCGTGGTAACCATGTTGCCAGAATGACCATTGGTCCGACCAACTTACGCCGGGGATGAACGCCGGAAGCGAGGCGCCTTCAGATGGGATTTTTGCGTGTTTACGGAACAGCATGATAACGCGACGTAGCAACATGCGTGACTTAACATTACTGACGAAGCCGATGAAGTTCCCGACCTTCGGATAAAATACGGAGAGACCCGGTGATGGATACGTTTGCGAATTCGGTGCATCGGAAAAGTAACCGATTGTCTCCAGACTGATCATTGCAGAGATCTTGTCTCCGTGTTCCTTGCATCTGCGGGCGTAAACCAGGCTGCCCATTTCACCAGACAAAAAATAAGGCGGCTCCTCATTCACGAACGCGACAAAGCGCAAGGTGTGCTCCGGTTTTGCATTGGCGAACCGGCGCGCTAACGCCAGCGTCGCAGCGACGCCGGTGCCATTATCGTTTGCACCGGGCGAACCAAAGACTGAATCGTAGTGCGCGCCGACCACGATGATCTCCGGGAGGTTCCCTGGAATTTCCGCCTCGATGTTGTGACACGTTTGTCCGCGCGTTTCGTAGCTGTCTCGTCGAGTCCGCAGCCCGGCACGCGAGAAAGCATCTTCGATGAAATCGGCAGCGGCATTGAGCTGTGCGTAATGCCACATGTTGCGCTCGCCGATTTCTCCAGCGAGCTTTTGCACGTTCGAGCGGAGCTCTTCGCGTAACGCAACTTCATCAGGTGAGAGCGGCCCCGCCTTGGAAACATTCTTTCCCGGCATCCTCATTCCAAACCACCAGAGTAACACCAAAATCGCGGCGACTGCGATTGTGATGCGGAGTGCTCTAATTGAGAAACGCCTAAACACGCGATTGAGCTACGGGTCTGCAAGCCGTCTTAAAATGTCATTCTGAGCGAAGCGAAGAATCTCGGAACAATTTCGGACCGATCCACCACCGGAAATAGAACAGAGATGTTTCGCTTCGCTCAGCATGACAACGCCATTTGTGAGGCGTTAATCGCACGAGACCACTCGCGCTCAGGCCAGCTTTTTCCGAAACCGCAGAGCGCACAGGCTAAAGAGCAGATTCGACATCACGATAAGCACTAAAAGGTTAGGCCAATATTCGAAAAAGTTCGCGCCGCGGAGAATGATCGCGCGCATAAGTGCGATGAAATAGGTCGTGGGAAACAGCGCACCCAGCGCATAAAAAATCCATGGCATGGTTTCACGCGGAAAAATGAACCCGGAAAAGAAAACGCTCGGTAGCAGGAATACCATCGACATTTGCAGCGCTTGCATTTGGTTTTCTGCTCTGGTCCCGACAAGCAACCCGAGGCTGAGCAGCGCAAACACATACACAAGCGTCGAAAACATCATGGCGAGCACACTTCCCTCGATGGGAACGAAAAACACGAAGCGCATAATCGTGAACAACACAACCGCCATGGTCATGCCAATACAGAGATACGGAACCAGCTTGCCTAGCATGAGACCGGCTGGACTCAACGGACTAACGAGCAATTGCTCGAGCGTGCCGCGTTCGCGTTCGCGCACTAAGGCCATGGCTGCTGCAACTGTCGTCCCAATTTGTAACACAACGCCGATCACCCCGGGCACAAAGAAATTCGGCGCTCGCATGGCCGGGTTGTAAAGCATCTGCGGACGAACATCGATCGGCATTCCTTGGCGGCCTGTGTCGCGCATGAGCGTTTCCATTGATTGCGTCAAAGCCACGCCCAGTCCGGTTTGAAGAGCTTGTAATGCCGTTGTGGAATTAGATCCGTCAACAAGCAATTCCACCTGCGCCGAGTGGCCTGCCATTAACTCGCGGGTGAAATTCGGCGGGATGTAAAGCGCGGCGTACGCGGTTCCCTTGCGCATTTCGCTTTTTAATTGGTCCAGGCTTTGCACTTCACCGACAACGCGAAAGCTCTGCGTGTTAACGAAGCGATCGATCAACAGGCGGCTCTCGACCGTGCGATCTTCGTTCAGAACAAGCATCGCCATGTGCTTCACGTCGTTGTCGAGCGCATAGCCGAACGCAACCATTTCGATCAACGGTGGGAAAAAGAAGAAAAATAGAGTCAGCGGATCGCGCCAGACGACGATGAACTCCTTAAATAAAATCGCGCCGAGCCCTCTAAACGGTATGTGTTTCATTTTCATTCTATTGAACTGGTCATCCCGAGCGAAGCGAGGGACCTCGCAAAACACACAGAGTGAGCGAACTGCCAGTGATCATTGTCGTCTGCCTGTAACTTCTGAGGCACGCGAGGTAGGTTGGAAATGTTGGAAAAGAATCGGAGATAAATCTGTCCACCTCGGATTCTTCGTTTCGACCAATGCATTCTTCTTCTGGCGGCGCCAGCCTTTAATCTCCTTTTCACGCGAGATCGCGTCTCGCGGATCATCGAAACACTCGTAATATACGAGTCGATTGACCTTGTAGGCCTTAGTGAACCCTTCTATCTCCCCGCTCTGATGCTGCCAAACTCGGCGCACTAAACTGTTTGTTATTCCGGTGTACAGGACGACCCGGCTTTGGTTCGTCATCATGTAAACGTAGAATGCCTTCATTTACTTTGTGCGGTCCTTCGCGCCGCTCAGGATGACGGTCATATCACGCGGCTTTTTGTCGTTCAGCAGCGTGCTTGGCGGAAAGCTCTACAAACACGTCTTCCAGCGAAGGACCTATTTCATGAATCTCAATATGAGCGACGCCAACTTTGCGCAGTTGTTCCTCGATTTGAGCGCGCTTCACTGTTTCATCGACGAGCAAATGCATTGATTGGCCGAAGATCGTTGCGCTGCGCACTCCTGGCATCTCATGCATGGCATGGAGCGATGCGGTGACGTGGTCGCAAGTAACATCGAGCCGTCGTGTCCCGGGTGGATTCACGTCCGGCAGTTTTTTCAACTCGTCCGGCTCACCACACACGATCAATTTCGACAGATAGATGTAGCCAACATGATCACAGCGTTCGGCTTCATCCATGTAATGGGTGGTTACGAACAGCGTCATGCCTTTACCGGCAAATTCGAAAAGCAAATCCCACAGCTCGCGACGCGCGACTGGATCGATACCAGCGGTTGGCTCATCAAGGAACAGCACGCTCGGGTTGTGCATGAGCGAACACGCCATCGCCAGACGTTGACGCCAGCCACCGGAGAGCTGGGCAGCGCGCCGGGCCATGTACGGCTCCAGATGGGCCGTGGCAATCATTTCGTCGCGCCTCTGGTTCAATTCGCGACCGCTCAAGCCATACAGTTTGCCTGCAAAGATGAGGTTCTCATTAACCGTTAGCTCGTCGTAGAGCGAAAATTTTTGCGACATGTACCCGATCATTTCTTTGATCGGATCCAAATCCCGCACAACGTCATGGCCGCCTATTCGCGCCGTGCCCTCAGTTGGCTGCAGAATCCCGCATAACATCCGGATCACGGTTGTTTTTCCAGAACCATTTGGTCCGAGAAAACCGAAAATCGATCCTCTCCCGACAGTGAACGAAACATGATCAACCGCGGTGAAAGTACCGAAGCGTTTCGTCAACCCTTCGACTTCGATCATCGACTCAGACATAAATAGCGAATCTGGAATCCATGAAACCAGGAACGATTATGTAGTGAACCTCCTGGATTCCTGGCTTCCAGATTTATTCATTGGATTTCAGATCATTTCACATTCGGAAAATAAACATCCGCCGCCATTCCAGCGCGCAAACGATCATCGTCGCTTGGCAAACGAACCTTCACCCCGAATACCTGTTTGATGCGGTCAGCGACAGTTTGCACATTGCGCGGCGTAAATTCCGCCTGCCGATTGATCTGTTCAACAACCCCATCGAAATCGGTATGCGGAAACGAGTCCACGCGGACGCGGACGTGCTCGCCTAATTTAATCAAGCCCAGCCAGGATTCAGGGACATAAACGCGCACCCAAAGATGTCCCGTCAACAGCAGCGTGGCGGCCTCGCGATTGGCTGGCAGCACATCGCCCATTTTCACACTTAGCACCTCGAGAATGGAATCGGCCGGTGCGACGACCTGCATTTCCGCAAGCTGCGAATCGATATCCGCCAGTTGCGCACGCGCCTGGGCGACGCGCATCTTCGCCGCCGCCACATTTTTCTCCTGCGCTTTCGCCGCGCTGTCAGCACGCTCCGCGTCGGTAGCCGAAACGACTCTACGCTGCAGCAAATCTTGCTGGCGCCGCGCGTCATCGTGCAAAAAGACCAGTTGCGCTTCCTGTGCGTCGGCATCGTGGACAGCCGTGTCGATTTGCGCAGAGGCAAGATCACGCCGCGCTCGTAACTCTGATGCATCGAGTTGCGCGATTACCTGTCCTTCGTGCAAGCGATCGCCTTCCCACGCCAAAATTTTTTCCACCCGACCACCAGCACGCGGGCCCACATGCGCTTCGTCCACTTCGATCGTACCGGAGACGGCGTTTCGCCGGGTGTCACACCCGCTCAACCCGAGCAACAAAGCCAGAGCCCCCGCCGAGCAGAATGACAGTGCATTGTGCCTAACGAATGAAGCGATCACGCTTTCCGTCCTTTTGGCGTTAGCGCGCCTTCGAGAACAATCTTGAGGATTCCCGCATAGCCTTCTTTCGGCATCATTCCAAGCTCCTCCATCTTTGCCGGATTCATGATCGATTGAACCATCGCCAGCAAGATTTCGATTATCAGTTTGGCCGGAACATCCTTGCGCACCATTCCCAACCGTTGCCCGTCCACAAAAACTTTTCCCATGTAGCGCTGGATTAGCGCGGCGCGACGGCGCTCGATGAGTTTGAAGACGTCCGGGGCTTTCTGTCGCATATCGCGCACGAACGGCGGCTTGATCTCAGCCAATTCGCGTTGTGTGCCAGTCAATAACTTTCGCAAGGTCGCCGGGAAATCGTCCGGGTGTGCGCGTGTAACTTCCTTCAGCGTCGCTTCGACACTCGTTAATTTATCGGCCAGCACGGCCTCGAGCAGATCAAACTTCCCAGGGAAATAGGCGTAAAGCGTTTTCTTACTAATCCCTAGCTCCTCCGCCAGATTGTCCATAGTCACACTGCGGAACCCGTGACTGAAAAAGTGCGCCCGCGCCGCACCCACTATTCGTTGTCGAATAGACGAGTGTTTTCGGTTCTGCGATTGCGATTTGTTCGTGCGGTTCATTAATGTCCTTCAGTAGCAGTCGGGTCTTTGGATATCCGACCACGCTCGATCGGTTGTGCCAGGTCATTATCGGAGCGGAATTGCGTGACCAGCTGTGCCAACTGGAAGAGCCAGAAAGAGTATGGAGCAAGGATTACTGCCACCATGGAAACTAATATAGTATATTTAGTTTCCATCGCAACAGAAATAACTTTGACCGAATTTCGAGCTGGTGGTGCTCACCGTTAACGGTCCAGTGAAACGGTCACAAGCCAACTGCGCGCGCACCGACGCGTTCGGAGATTCGCTGCTATCACTGAGCTGGATTCTATTTGAACGTAAATGAATATTGAGGCGTCGACGCGAGTACTCATTCGGAAAATTCAATTGTCAATCAAAGGGCGACGGCCATAGACTCCCTACCGGTGAAACTCCTTGGTTACGCTGTTGCGTCAGGCAGCTTTGCCTGGCTGTTTCTCTAGAAGGCAACGACGAGTGGAAAGGTTTTGCACAAGTTCACCGGGGACGGCGAAAAGTTTGTGAAACAAAAATGAGGCGATCGTGAAATCTGTGATCAGAAAAGGGCTAAGGCTGTCCTTTCTGTTTCTTCTGGCGTACGATAATACGGATGGGTGCAGGGAATGATGGCGCCGCGACGGCTTTGTACGGTTATTCTGCTGGCGAGCGCAGCATTTTCTAGCGCGGCGGATGAGTCCCCGACGCCAGCTCCGAAGATCGAAATTCGCGGACCGAATGTCCGGGCCGGTTATCCGGATGCGTTCGCGTTGGGTTACAAGCTGGCGGAGGACTCCGTCTCGCCGGATGGAAGATATGGCGTCATCTACTGCAACGATCCAGACATTGTAATGGAGGGGCAGCGCAATTTCCTCGCCACGCTGAAACCGTTTCGCATTCTCGCCGTGGTCGATGAGTTCAGCTACCGAGATAGGACGGAATTGAAAACAGAATGGACGAAAGACAGCTCAGCTGCGCTTGTCGAGGTTGCCGGTAAGTGGGGGTCGATTGGTTTCACGTTGTTCGAGCTACGAGATGGACACGTCACACGGCAGACCAATCTGTACGCGCAGATCGAGCGACTGCTTGAGTCTGGTTTTCGACGAGCCAAAGTCGAGCGATACAATGACGTGCGGCACTTTATTCTTGATAGCGCGAACAGCGATCAAAAGCAGGAATCGCGCATCGATGCCGATGGCAAACGCATTCATTTTGATGTCGATGGCACTAGCAATCCGAAACCGATGGACCCTCCAATCAAAACCTGGCGTGGACGTCTGGAGGCGGTGTGGGGCATTCCGGAGGCGCGTTGGGTGACGCAAAAGGTGACGAATAGCACTTACCGGCAATAGTCTCATGCGCCACTTTTTGAAGTACGCAGTAAAAACTGCCTCAGCATTGTGCTTGCTGTCCGCAATAGCGCAGGCAGAGGACGAGGTTGCGCCGGAACGCATCGTCGGCGCTTCCCCAAGCGGCAACCATTACATCAAAGCGGGTGGTTCGAACAAGATTCCGCAACTCGTAGTCGTCTCGGCGAGCGATCCGAAGGTCTCTGTCCTGCCGTCCATGGGCGGACCAACGGATGAAAATATCACATTCAACCAGGTGTTCATTTCTCCTGATGAAACTTGGATTTCCGCAAGCGATAACTCATGCAGCGCACATCTTTACCATCGCAGCGTCGAGTTGCGCTACGAACCAGCTTCGCCGCCGTGTCTTCTTGAATCGGCTTTCCATTTTCTTTCCGCGCAGGAAAGAATTGATGAAAAACTGATTGGCATGCGCACCGACGCCGACATGCGTTCGATTAATTTTGTCGATTGGAGTTCGGATTCGCGTCGTTTGCTGCTCGCTCTCTCGGCCAGCGTTGGTCCGCCAGAAGAAGGCAGCGGCGGTAACATCTTTAAGAAGGGCATTGGCTGGTGGCTTTGTTATTTCAATACGGGGACTGGCAAATTTGAGTTGACCGATCGCTTGCGCGCAGCAAACCGCGACGCCCGAAAGCGGTGGGACGGTTACTACGGAGCCAGTGAGGCTAGCGCGACGATGCCGCTCTCGGCCGAGCCGGTTGGTCAGGAGGGTGCGTGGACGCCAGCCACACTGCGCTTCGAAAGAGCTGATAAACGGCTGAACGAAACCTATTCCGAGCTGCAAAAGAAATTGGACCAGGCATCGCGCGAACAACTCAAACAAAACCAGCGTGAATGGCTCATTGAGCGTGACACCGATGCTGTTATCCACGCGAACCAACGCTGGAGCCCTTTTGGCGCAGCCGCCTTAATGGAAGGCAAAGCGATCGCAACGGAAGTGCGCGCGGCCGATCTCGAAAAGCAGCTCAAACCATGACGCTAAGCTAATCATGTGGCTCGCTCGCAAATGTTCATCATCAGCACGATTGCCGCCATCGAAAATGAACGAGCGATAAGAAAAGCAACTGCTAACAAAAAAAGCGAAACATAAGTGGACGGTTCAGTTGATCTTCGATCTGCTTATAGCGTTGATGCAGGTTTTCACCTTCCTCGTTTACGAACTTGCGCCTGACGCACTGCCAGCGAGGCCAAATATTCCAAGGGTTCTTTTCATACGCTACCGGTGAGTTTCTTCTGCCAGTAGCTTGGCCGCCTCTTCAAGGTTGGCCTTGGTGGCGATTTTCTCCAAGCCGCGATTCAGTTCTTCGTCAGAAGCGGCCCAAGAGAGATAGATGTTTCAAAATCGGTGATCGCTTTTTGAAGATCGGCGATCCGTGATTGCGATTCGGTCGAAGTTTTCGCGCGATGGAGGTAAAGCATACCTCGATTCTGATAAACAAATGGCGCAAAACGGCCTTTTAGATTAGTCGCTTCTTCATAAAGCTTGAGCGCCTCTTTACAATTCTTTGCTAGTTCACCCTCTGTGCTGTCATCGCCAGCTTTTCATCCTCTGGGTAAGATGACTCTGCCTCTGGCCCGGATTTTGGCGTACCTTCCTTCTGCCCATTCGTTTTTCGGATGACAGGCTTAGCCGATTGGCTACTCATTTGCGGCTAGTCGGCCTAATGTATAAGGCTCAGCTGCGTGGGCCACTTAGGGGTTTTCTCATTGGCTGCGCTATTCGTCATACTCGTTTTCGAAAGAAAAGGTGGCCTTGGGAAAAAGACGGCGCAATTTCTCCTGGTCTTTGATTTTTAGATGATTATTTCCAATGAATATTTTTAACCCACTTAAGTTGGATAAAGACTTCGGCAACTTTATGCCTCCATTGCCACATACTGAAAGTTCCTGAAGATTTTTTAGATTACCGACGAACGGCGGAAGTTCGTGAATGTCATTATAGTCCAGCGCTAATCTTTTTAATTTTTGAAGTGAAGCTATTTGAGAAGGAATGCTCTTGATACGATTTCTACCCAAGTCCAATTCTTCAAGATTCTGAAGCTTTCCAATCGTGCCGGGCAAGTTCTTGACCTTAGAAGGTTGGATGGGTTTATTCGTGTCGTTTTCTGTCGGGTCTAGTGCCCCGTAAAGCCTCAGCACCTTTAAGTTACTCAAATTACCGATTGATTCCGGCACTGAGATGTTCATTTGACAACCATTTCCATTATCAATAATTAATTTTTCTAACTTCTCCAGGTTTCCAATTTCGCTGGGAAGATCTTCTAAATTTTCCAGGCAAGAGATATCTAACTCTACCAGGTTAACCAGGGAACCCAATTGTGATGGAAGGTGTTTAATTGCGGGGTCATATTTCGTTATGGTGAGAGTTGTTACTTTTTCAGGTGCGGCAAGAGCTTGTTCAAAGCTATCGAACGACTCCGCATGCATAATAGAAGTTAAAGTGATGCAGATGCTTGCGACGAATAAGTGGTTTTTCATTTCTCGTTCATCTGGTTCTCCTTATTAATAACTTGGTTAGTTCGGCCTGAAATAATTTTGACAGCACAGCGCGATTACGGAGGACGACTCGTTATGTCTTACCGAGGTAATTGTTTTTCCAGGTTATCAACTAGAGTTTGCGCCTGCTTTGTTAGTTGTTTGAAATAGGGTTCCATCTTTGCTCTTTGCTCGAAGCACCTGCAGTATGCTCTAAACTCCTCCTTTTCTCTCTGCATGTCGTCCGTAGGTTTCTCTTTGTTGCGTTCCGCTGCTTGATCAGCGGCGGATGCAGTATCCGATTCTTTCTTCAATCTCTCCCACAGGTCTTTGCATTCGGCGATTTGATTAATCTTACTCTTCGCCGCCGTCGAGATTACAAAGACACGATCGCCGTTTGCGAAAAAAACAAAAAGATGTTTTGGCGGGAATGGCCCGATATCTTGCCCCCATAAGCCAAGGAATGCGTAGGCAAACCATTTATCATTGGTAGTCCGTACTGGTACTTCGGCAAAATGGGTAACTGCTGCATCCCAGTCAAAAACCAAACTGTAAAATTCTTCAGCCTTTGCCAGCTTGCTCAATTCTGTGGGCAGGTCTTTCTGCTGTTGCAAATAGGCATTCAGCAAACCCGTGGTCGTTACGAATAATACTTCCCACTCGGCACCGAACCGCAGTCCATCGACCTGGCCAAAACCGGCATCCTGCTGAAGGGTCTCTAAATTAATCTTTCCTCGTTTCGGAAAGTGTGCCACATCAGCGGGGCCTATTATCAGCTGGAGCTGTTTCTCTAATTTCGAGAGGGCTTTTTGATCTGATTTATCCTGAGGGGAGCTCGCTGTGGAAAATTGCCGGATGAAATTGTCACGAGTTTCGAAATACTTTTCCTCCGGGGAGGCAGCTACCAGAATCATGGGCGCCGATAAACAGCTGAACAGCGCAAGGACAAGCAGGCTAGTTCTTGTGTTCACCTGGTTTTCTCCTGTACATGCCTAACGCGTAAGACAATCCGATTGCTTTTAGCGCGGACGATTCCGACAAGCAAACTCATGATGTCAGCATCGGTGCTACCAGATATGCGTGGCCTTTAGCTGTTTGGTCCGCTGAGTAATGCCTGCTTCCTGGAGTTCAATTTCCCGGTTGAAGTCGGCAATGGCTCCATCCAGATCGCCCTTCTTTATTTTGGCAGCGCCGCGGTTGTAGTAAGCGTCCCTGATACCGACGCCGACAAACAACACGAGCGCGGGATCAAAATTAGGATGACAAGAAACGGAGATCGGTTCGACACTGGTATTCCTTATCGCCCAGCCACCGGCGCAGGCATGCCTCTCAAAAAAACTTCAGCGAAACGTCGTTCCCAGTTGCACCAAACGTAGGAGCCGTCGGCGCCTTCCTTGATGCGGAAAAGGTGCATGTTCGGAAAAATCTTTCTCTGCACCACGAAGGCGAGAGCGATAACGGCGGCAGGCAAGACGAGAGATTACCGGCTTGGAATCTTTCGCGCACTAGTCGACAACATCGTGAGCCGGTTCGACATCACCGCGTTGAAGTCAAACTCGTAAAGCTTTCCTTCTTCCGTTTCGGTCAGGCGTTCTGCTTCAGCTGCTGCTTCTTTTAGCGACGTAAAACGGCTGGGACGGCGGCTGGTCGGCGACGCGGATGCAGCTACACTGGATACTCGGTCGGAATTCGGGGCGAGATAACGATGTTCCTGTGCTCGAACTCCGACGGCGAGCAGCAATAGCGCCAAGCAAGTATTTCCTGCTGATTTGATCACCCCGATCTCATCTTCTGAAATATTTCGGCACGGCGCACAAGCAAACAATTCCAGGCAAGTCGTAGCGGCCAGAGACAATAGTAGTGGCACTCTCATATTGAGCGACAGGCTGCGACGAAATGCGAAGCCTGAGGCCAGGCTTTCAAACATCCAGCTAGTTCCATGCTCGTGGAATGAAAATCGACCCGAATGTGTCCAGCGCACTTACGTTTGCTGAGTGTTCCCAGCTTTTGAAGTAGCTGGATTCTTCGCTTCGCTCAGAATGACAATCTGCTGTAGAACGGAACAGTGGATCTAACCGCCTCCCTGAAGAAACATTTTGGCTACGACCAATTCCGGCCGTTGCAGCGGGAAATCATCGAAGACGCATTGGACGGGCGGGACCTGTTTGTGCTGATGCCGACCGGCGGAGGCAAATCGCTGTGTTTTCAGTTACCCGCTTTGATCCGTGACGGGCTAACGATTGTTGTGTCACCGCTCATCGCGCTTATGAAGGATCAGGTCGACGCGCTGCGAACGAGTGGAATTGCCGCGACGTACTTGAATTCGACGTTGGATCGCGAGGAGGCAAAAGCGCGCTGGCGTGGCTTGCACCGCGGCGAGTATCGCATGCTTTATGTCGCGCCCGAACGACTGATGCTCGACACCTTTTTGGAGCGCGCGCTAAACTGGAATATTGCCCAATTCGCCATCGACGAAGCGCATTGCATTAGCGAATGGGGCCACGATTTCCGGCCGGAATATCGCGCGCTGAAAAAACTGCGGAAACATTTGCCCGATGTGCCGATCATGGCCCTTACCGCGACCGCGACCGACCGCGTGCGCGAAGATATCGTCAAGGAATTGAAATTGCGCGACCCGCGCGCTTACGTAGCCAGTTTCAATCGGCCGAATCTCACTTATCGCGTGATTCCCAAAACGGCCGCCTACCAACAGCTACTGAGCTTTATTCGCAGCCGGCCTAACGATAGCGGCATAGTTTATTGTGCCAGCCGCAAGAGCACTGAATCGCTTGCACGAAACTTGAATGAAGACGGCATCACCGCAAAACCATACCACGCTGGCCTAACGAATACCGAACGCACAAAACACCAGGATGCTTTTCTGCGCGATGACGTACGCGTAATCACTGCCACGATCGCGTTCGGAATGGGCATCAATAAACCCAATGTCCGTTTTGTGGTGCATTACGACCTGCCGAAAAACATCGAAAGCTACTATCAAGAGACTGGACGGGCCGGCCGCGATGGGCTGCCAAGCGAATGCGTATTACTGTTCAGTCCCGGCGACGTTGCGAAGCAGTTGCATTTCATCGATGAAAAGGCCGAAAGCGGGGCGCGTAT
>DATARG010000030.1:0-11855 GCA_036264275.1 Candidatus Udaeobacter sp.
TTCCGCAATCGCTTGCTCGTGCTCATTCAATGGGCGTGGGCCTATTTGAGCTTCGATAAGGGTGCACGTTTGATCACGCGCAATTTTCAATCGGAACACAGGCCACCGGCGTGAGGAACAGTATCATGTTGAGCGAAGCGAAACGTCTAATTATTGATTTCGTTTGGTCACCAGCTTTGCTCGCGTCCGCATGAGAGTTCCAGAAATCGGAGCGCGCAATCTTCAGCGAAAAATATCGGTCAATGTCGCTGAGCTGGAAGAGTTCGCACGCGATGCTTTGAAGCGCTGTCTGCAATTACAAAAACGCAAACGAACTGATTTGCGCAAGCTGAACGCTATTTCCGTCTGGCTCATTTCCGATTGGCGCATCTCGCGATTGCATCTCCGGTTCTTTGGCGAAAGTAGCGTGACAGACGTCATAACTTTTCACGACGGCGAGATTTTTGTCAGTGTCGAAACCGCACGACGAAACGCTCGCGAATTTGGTAATTCGCTGATGAGCGAGATCAAACTGTATATTGTTCACGGGCTTTTGCATCTGCACGGATTCGACGACCGGCAGCCGGCTGATTCGAGGAGAATGAGAAATACGCAGGAAAAAATCCTTCGCGGGATGGGTGTTCAGATTGGAAGCGTTTCACAGGTTTGAACTGAAAGCCGCGTATGTTAGCATTTTTTCATGAGCGCAGAGCCGCTTACGGCAGAGGCAGTGGCGCCCCTAATTCCCGAAATCGTGCATCCAAAGGCTGTGGCGCCGTTCACTATCGGCGTGCCAACGATTGAAGAAGAAACGCGTACGGATGAGGCGCTCGATCTGCCGTGGCAAGTGGTGGTCCACAATGATCCGGTGAATTTAATGAGCTATGTAACGATGGTTTTTCAGCGCGTGTTCGGTTATCCGCGCGATAAGGCGGAGAGACACATGCTAGAAGTGCATCACAAAGGGCGTTCGATTTTGTGGAGCGGCATGCGGGAACGGGCTGAACTTTATGTGCAACAACTGCACGGTTACCTTCTACTTGCCACAATTGAGAAGGCTTCTTAGTCATGGAAATCTGCCGGAGGAAGAACCAGATCGAAATCTCCGAGATTGATCCATTTCTTGTCGAACTGCTTCGGCAAATTCCAGTAAGCGCCAACACGGAAAGCGCGCCCGCCGCCGAACACCGTATTTTTAGCCCGCCGACAAACGATAAAGAGACGGAATTCTGCGCCGAATGGAAAATCTATGTTGAACCTGAATTGCGGCGTCTCTTTCAGACTGCGTCCCAGACCGTAGGGGCCGATCTGGAGCAACTAAATGGGAACGAAAAAAGTCTCGCCAACCGCACTCTGCGCATTCCAGCCAAGCATGCCGACGCGTGGTTGAACGCGCTCAATCAAGCCCGCCTCGTGATCGCCACAAAAAATAACTTCACTGAGGTAGAACTGAACGACCATCTTCGATCACCGATTGGATCCCGCCGGGACCTCAGCTTGTTCCAGGTAAATTTCTACGGGTTTCTGCAGGAATTCATCTTGCGCGACCTAGACTGCTGACGAGAGGCATTGGCAATCAAGGTTGCTTCTTCGCCTTCACCATGGCCATGAGCCGTTCCTTGATCGCGTCGGAAGACTTCGCCGGGCGCAGACTCAACGCGAATGCTTCGTGCAATGCGTAGCATTTGTTGATGAAGTCGTCGGCCTTTTTTCCGAATTTCTTCCGCGCTTTCTCAAACTCGTCGAGTTCCTCGGCCTCCAGCGCTCCGATCACGTAAAGCCGAGACTGATTTTGAAACTGCTCAAAGTTCATCTTTGAGGTCCTTTAGGCCGTCATATATTTTTTTCAGCCCTAATTCAAGCCGCGTTTTCACTGTGCCCAACGGTATATTCGTTTTTGCTGCGATTTCGCGCTGGCTCATACCCCTAAAAAACGCGAGGTCGATTGCCTGTTGCTGGGCTGGTGGCAGGCTGTTGATGACTTTGCGAATAAGCACGCGCGTATCGCCCAACACGATTGCTTCTTCGGTAGCGTTATGTACCCATGCGTCGGGTTGCTGTTCCGTTTCGTTTTGCAGGCGTTCCTCAGCGCGCGCATAAGCCTGCTTTTTTCGCAGACCATCGATAGCTCGTCGGCGTGCGAGTGTCACCATCCAGCCGAGGGGTTTGCCCTTTTCTTCGGAAAAATTCTTGGCCTGGTTCCAGATCTCCATGAAAATCTCCTGCAAGAGATCGTCGGCCTCGGCTTCATTGTGAATGACACGCAAGATCAGTGCTTTCAGGATACCATTGTAGCGATCGTAAAGTTGTGACAGTGCGTCAGCATCGCCGGCTTGGATTCCCTTCATTAATTCGAAATCGCTCGGAGCTCCGGGTTCGAGTGGCGGGGCCATGGTGCCCGGTCCGCTCCGCCCCTGTGCCATTCGGGCGCGTTTCTTTGGTTTGAGTCTCGTCGAAGAAGTTAGTTTCGAATTTCCCATTCGTGATAAAAATTGCTGTCAGCAAAGCGATCGAGCGCTGATACCGTAATCGGGTGTGTTAAGCTGAACGGACGCATTGCTTTCGAAGATGCGAAATCGATCAATTGCGCTGCACGTTTGGTGCGTCAAGAGTTAATCCATGGGACAGGGGGACACCATCACATCCGTCGAACCGCTTTGGTACAAGGACGCCATCATCTACGAGCTGCACGTTAAAACATTTTGCGACAGCGATGGGGATGGAATGGGTGATTTCCGTGGGTTGATGGAAAAGCTGGAATATCTCCAGGAACTCGGAGTCACGGCGATCTGGTTGCTGCCGTTCTATCCGTCTCCGATGCGCGACGATGGCTACGACATTGCCGATTATTTCGACGTAAATCCGAATTTCGGCACGCTCGACGATTTCCGGGCGTTTCTCGACGCTGCGCATCAACGCAACCTGTGCGTGATCACCGAGCTCGTGATCAATCACACTTCCGACCAGAATCCCTGGTTCCAAAAGTCGCGGCGTGCTGTCGCACGGTACGGCGTTGGAGCCGCGGACGGCGCTAGAGTGAGCGGGCTCAGTAATCCCGTCTACGACGACGATGCTCTCGCGTATAGAGATTTTTATGTCTGGAGTGAAACACCGGAAAAATACAAGGACGCTCGAATCATTTTCAAGGATTTCGAGAGTTCCAATTGGGCGTGGGACCCATTGGCGAAGGCTTATTACTGGCATCGCTTTTATTCACATCAGCCCGACCTGAATTTTGACAATCCAGCGGTGCACGAAGCGGTGAAGAAGGTCTGCGATTTCTGGCTGTCGATGGGCGTGGATGGACTTCGTCTCGACGCCATTCCGTACCTCTACGAACGCGAAGACACGAATTGCGAGAATCTTCCCGAGACGCACAAATATCTCCATGAACTTCGCGCGCATGTAGACGCGAAATTTCCGAATCGCATGCTGCTTTCAGAAGCCAATCAGTGGCCGGAGGACGCCGCTGCGTATTTTGGGAAGGCCGACGAGGCACACATGAATTTTCATTTCCCGCTCATGCCGCGCATGTTCATGGCACTTCAGATGGAGGACCGCTTTCCGATTATCGACATCATGGAGCAAACGCCGGCGATCCCGGACAGTTGCCAGTGGGCGATGTTTCTGCGCAACCACGACGAGCTCACACTGGAAATGGTCACTGACGAGGAGCGCGACTACATGTATCGAGTTTACGCGACCGATCCGCACGCGCGTATCAATCTTGGCATCCGTCGACGGCTTGCCCCGTTGCTTGCGAATAACCGTCGAAAAATTGAGCTGCTCAACACCCTGCTGTTCTCGATGCCCGGCACACCCATCATCTACTACGGCGATGAGATCGGCATGGGGGACAATTTTTATCTCGGCGACCGCAATGGTTGCCGCACCCCGATGCAATGGAGCCCGGACCGCAACGCCGGATTTTCAAGAGCAAATCCACAACAGCTTTATCTACCGGTCACCATCGACCCCGAGTATCACTACGAAGCGATCAACGTTGAAAACCAGCAGAAAAATCTTTCGTCATTGCTGTGGTGGACACGTCGCGTGATCGCCATGCGGAAGAATTTCAAGGCGTTCTCGCGTGGCTCTCTCGAGTTTTTGAACCCTGACAATCCCAAAGTGCTGGCATTCCTTCGCCGCTTTGAAAACGAGACGATCGTGATAGTGGCAAATCTTTCCCGTTTCGCGCAGTCGGTTGAACTGGACCTTTCGCGTTTTGCCGGATGCGTGCCGATGGAAGTTTTTAGCCGCAATCTATTTCGGCCGATCAGGAAAACGCACTACGTCATCACACTCGGCCCGCACGCCTATTACTGGTTCGCGCTGCAGGCGCCGATCTATGCGCGCCGTGCACTGAAGAAGCAGGTTGTTCCGACGATCACCGGACCCGCGCAGTTGGACACTCTCCTTGGCAACAGCCAGAGGGAACAGTTCGAACGGGAGGTTCTTCCCAATCACATCCAGAATTCCCGCTGGTTTGGTTCCAAAGCGCGCAGTTTTCGAAACCTAAAGGTGACAGAGCAGCTCGCATTTTCGCCCGATGCCGATGGCGCGCGACTCTGGTTCATTGACGTAAATTATCTGGATGCTCCGACGGAAACGTACGCGATACCGGTAAAGATCGCCTCGGGGGAAACCGCGCACTCGATTACGCAGAACGCGCCGCACGCGATTGTAGCGCATTTCGGACGGAAAAATGGCGCCGTCATATGCGACGCGATTTGGGACGTAGCGTTTCGTTCACAATTGTTCGAAGCGATTGTGCGGCGTCGTACACTCAGAGCTCAGGCAGGACAATTTGTAGGCCTCACAATTTCGGCCTTCGAGCCGCAGGAAGTCGATGTCTCCGCTAACTCGCACGTTCTGAGTGCGGAACAGAGCAATTCTTCGATGCTTTTCGACAACAAGTTTTTCCTGAAACTCTATCGGAAACTTGAGGACGGCGTGAACCCTGACGTGGAAATCACGCGATTTCTGACCGAGAAAACCGATTTTCCAAACGTGCCGGCTTTCGTCGGAGCACTTGAATACCGCCGAGCGAAGGCAGAGCCAACTGTGGTCTGTCTCCTTCAACGCGCGATCGCTAACGAAGGCAACGTGTGGACGCTCACTGTGGATGCCCTCGGCCGCTACTACGATCGCGTGCTGGAGCGTAAAGGCGATTTTCATACTGAAACAGCGCCGCCCAGTGCTCTTCTCGAAGAATTGGTAGGCGGCGTTTATCCCGAAAAGGTCAAGCTGCTGGGACAGCGGACTGGCGAACTGCATCTTGCCCTCGCGTCAAGGAATGACGATCCCGCGTTCGCTCCGGAACCATTTAACGCCATGACACAGCGCTCGGTCTACCAAAGCATGCGCACATCGCTACGCCGTGCGTTTACGTCGCTGGAGAAGAAATTGTCGGACGTACCTGCAAAGTTCCGAAATGAAGCGCGGGAAGTGCTCGCTGCGGAAAAAGAGATATTGGCTCGCGAAAAACAGTTGCTCGACCGTCGAACGAACGCCGCGAAAATCCGGATTCATGGCGATTACCATCTGGGGCAACTGGTTTATACCGGCAAAGATTTCGTGATTCTTGATTTCGAAGGAGAACCCGCGCGTCCTCTAAGCGACCGAAAGATGAAACGGTCGGCTCTGCGCGACGTCGCCGGCATGATGCGCTCGTTTCAATATGCGGCGTACGCTGCGCTCTGGCAGCCAGCAATGCGCAAGGAAGATGTCCCGTTTCTCGAACGCTGGGCTGATCTCTGGTATCGCCAGACGAGCAGCCTGTTTCTGCAAAGTTATTTGAACACGACAACAGGCGCGATGTTTATCCCCAAAGAGAGCGACGATCTCAAAGTCATGCTAGAAGCGTATTTGCTCGACAAAGCCGTTTACGAAATCGGTTACGAATTAAATAATCGCCCAAGCTGGGTGTTGATTCCGATTCGCGGAATCAAACACATTTTGCAAACGGCATGAAAATGATCCACAGATTCCGGCAATCATCGCAAGATAAAATCAGATTGAATAAGTCTGTGTAAATCTGCGTAATCTGTGAAAGACAAAAAGTCTATGAATCAAGATCTTGACCAAATCGATAAGGACATTGCAGCTAAACATCTTTTGAAACATCCGTTTTACCTCGCGTGGACGCGCGGGGAACTAAGCAGAGACGCCCTCGCGGATTATGCACGGCAGTATTACCACCATGTTGCGGCTTTCCCGACGTATCTGTCCGCGGTGCACGCACGGTGCGACGATCAACCGGCGCGCAAGGAATTGCTCAAAAATCTGATCGACGAAGAGGGTGGCTCACCGAATCATCCCGACCTTTGGCTCAACTTTGCTGAGGGACTCGGCGTTTCTCGATCTGACGCTCGCGAATCGGAAAATTGGTCGGAAACGAACAACTTGATTGACACATTTCGATCAGTTTGCCGCGATGGATCGATTGCGGAAGGTTTGGCGGCGCTTTATGCGTACGAAAGTCAAATCCCGGCGATCTGCGAGTCCAAAATTGACGGATTGAAAAGACATTACGGCTTCGCTGATCCCAAACATTACAAATACTTTAGCGTGCACATCGAAGCTGATCGGGAACACTCGGCCGCCGAGCAAAGACTGCTTGGCGAATATTTGAGCAATCAAAATTTTGAATTCGTGAGAGCGTCCGTCAATCGTGTTCTCGATGCGCTATGGGAAATGCTTTCCGGCGTGTGCCGCCGTCACGCCATTGCGTGCTGAAAGAAAATTGGTAGGGACGCCGCGCTGAGGTGTGCAGACAGCGCAGCGTGCTGTCTCTGCCGTTCATCGCGGTCGCAAAACCAAAAACGACCGCGCTCGATGACGGCAGACAGATAAGACTTGCGGCTGATTTGAGTCGAGTGACCCGGCAATTTTCGTGTATTCGGAAACCGACGTAACAGGCTGTTGATTGATTTCTTCGATCACATCGTCTTTCTGCAATTCTGCCATACCGCTGTCGGGATCAACGTCTGTGACTAAGACACCTCGCACGTTCGGAGGCAGATCGAGCTGACGCGCTCTTTCGGGAGTTAGTTCGTCCACGTGAATTGATGCCACTGGACTGTCAACGGTTTCCTGGTCGTTAGGCTGTTGCGGGCTTTGTAGCTGCGGCTGGTTCCCACGGGGAAGAACTCGCGCGCTCTGGTAATTAACTGGTTGCTCTTTAATCTCTGTTTTTACCGTTAGCGGTTTTCCCTTGCGGACGATTTGAAGCTCTACCGGTTTATTCAGGGGGGCCTCGGCAACCAGTGTGCGGAGTGCCCGAATATTCTTCACGTCGTGTCCTTCGAACTTTTGAATGACATCACCAGGCTGCAGGCCTGCCTGTTCTGCGGGGGATCCGGAAAATACTCCCTCCACGGTCACACCTCCTGTGTCCGCGTCGATAGCGCCACGCTGTGATCTTGGCGTCTGGATCCCGAGATATCCGCGAATGATGCGTCCTTGTTTTAGTAAACTTTCCAGCGCACTGCGAACGGTGTTTGACGGAATTGCGAAACCTAATCCTTGCGATCCGCCGGTGGTCGAAGCGATGACCGTGTTAATGCCGATCACTTCGCCACGAAGGTTGATCAGCGGACCGCCACTGTTACCGGGATTGATTGCAGCATTTGTCTGGAGCAGGTCGGCGAAAGCATCGGTGCGATTCGGTCTGCCTTTTGAGCTGATGATTCCGTCAGTCACCGTTTCCTCAAATCCGAGCGGATTACCGATCGCAAGGACAAAATCGCCTGGTTGCACCATGTCGGAGTCAGCCATCTTGAGCGGCTTCACGCCGGGGTCGTCGATTTTGAGCACGGCCAAGTCGACTTGCTCGTCGGCGCCCACCAGTCGCGCTTTCTTGGTTCGGCCATCGGCCAGTTGGACTTCAATCTGATCGACCGGAAGACCTTGTCCATTAGTCACCACGTGATTGTTTGTGATAATGTGGCCCTCGTCGGTCACGATCACCCCCGACCCAAGTGAATTCTGCACGAGCTCTTCGTCGCGTGGATTGCGAAATCGTCTCTGGTTCGGAAAGAAGAAGTCGAAGGGATCAATTCCATATTCACGCCGACTAGCTTTGGTCGATGTCTTCACCGCTACGACCGATGGCACAACGCTCTTCACGAGCTCACGCCGTTCCTCATTCAATGATTCGAGCGACGCGACTTGCTTTGGATTGACTGCCGACTCGGAAGCAAATGTGTATCTTTCGGGTGTGCGCCCGGACGAAAACTTTAAAGCGCCGTGTTTGAGGCGGTAATCGTACAGCAGCGAAATTCCTGCGCTCAGTAGCAGCACGAAAAGTAAAAATTTCGCGAGGTTTTTCATTAACTAATGTGAGAGAAACTTTGTCCCTGTTGTTCGACAATTAAAGCCCGGAAATGTTGATTCTCAGGGAGTTCCAAATTTGGGTCGATTTCGAAGATCGAAATGGCAGCCGCGCGCGCCCGCCTCATCAGGTGTGCGTCGCGTTTCAAATCGCCAATCTTCAGTGCGGGCAAGCCGCTCTGTGCCGTCCCAAGCACATCGCCCGGTCCACGCAATTCCCAGTCCGCTTCAGCAACTTCGAAACCGTTTGTGGTTCGTTCTAAAACCGCGAGCTTTGCCAACGTCTCTTTCGTCTGGTTGGAGCTTAGCAAGATGCAGGTCGATTTGTGTTCGCCGCGACCGATTCGCCCCCGCAGTTGGTGCAACTGCGCCAGACCGAAGCGCTCGGCATTTTCAATCAGCATCATAGTTGCGTTTGGTACGTCGACACCAACCTCGAGCACCGTGGTGCTGACCAACGCGTTAGTGTCGCCGCGCCGAAAGCGATCCATGATTTGCTGCTTTTCTGGCCCCGGAATCCGGCCGTGAAGCAGCTCGCATCGAAACGGATACAGGCGTTCACGCCACAGGTCATATTCCGCCGCTGCGGCTTTCACGTCCAGCTTCTCGCTTTCATCAATTAATGGGTAGATCACATAAAGCTGGCGGCCCTTCTCCAATTGTGTTCGCAAGAAGCTGAGCACGTCGCCCAGCTTCGACGTGTCGCGCACTGCGGTAACAATCTTTCCACGGTTCCTCGGCATCTCATCGATTGTCGAAACGTCGAGGTCGCCGTAGATCGTCATCGTTAGGGTGCGCGGAATCGGGGTTGCAGTCATCACCAGCACGTCCGGCGCCGGCTCGCGCGCAGTCAGCCGGGCGCGCTGCGCCACGCCGAACTTGTGCTGCTCATCAATCACCGCCAGCCCGAGATTTGAAAACGAAACACCTTCGTAAAGCAACGCATGCGTGCCAACGATGATTTGCGGGTCGTCGGGAGCGAGCGTCCGGGGTGCGCATGCTTGTAGCGTGCTGGTCGCCGCATTATGCGGCGAAGAACTTCTGGAAGCGCGCATTTCATCGTCTCTTGTCGAGACAACAGCGTCAGCATCCGGGACAGACGCGCTACCCGGAGCTTGCGCATTCTGCGCGAATAATGGCAATGACCCGCTTTCCTCCTGCCTCGCTGCTGTTCGTAAAGCGATGTGGACACCCAGTGGCTCGAGCCACCGCCGCAATACTTCATAATGTTGCTCGGCCAGAATTTGCGTCGGCGCCATGAATGCGGCCTGATATCCCGCTTCCACCGCAAGGAGCATCGCTGCAATCGCGACGACGGTTTTTCCCGAGCCGACGTCACCCTGTAACAAGCGGTTCATCGGATAATGCGCCGCCAGATCGCGCCGGATTTCCGAAATCACTTTTTGCTGCGCAGCAGTCAATTCGAACGGAAGTCCCTTTAAGAATTTTTCCAGTAGCGTGTTTGACCCGCAATGCGCTTGGCCCGCTCTGGCGGCTGACTCGAAACGGCGCGAGGCAATTAGCATTTGCATCGCAAAGAATTCTGAGAGCACGAGATGCTCCCGCGCGACGTCCCGAGCTTCCCAACTTCCGGGAAAATGTATCGCTCGGATAGCGCCTGATCGCTCGCCGTGCACCAAACTGGTCGGAGCGATGGATTGCCGTTCTGTGTCTGGAGACTCGTGCAAAACACGATAGATGATGCCACGCAGGACGCGCTGCGAAAGACCTTCAGTTGCAGGATAGATCGGCGTGATGCGCCGAAAATGGATCGATATCTCTTCATCATTCTCGATCACTTCGAACTCTGGATGATCCATGCAAATTCGTTTTCCACGCAGACGCGGCCTGCCGAAAACGACGATGCGCTGACCGGTGACGATCATCTTCTGAACGTAATGCAAATTGAACCAGCGGCATACCAGCGGCTCACTTAGCGCATTCGGTTGGGATTCTTCTAGCGTCGCTTCAAAGATTTTCTTCCAGCCGCCAAACCGGCGCAGCGACGTTTTGATCACCTCTCCGCAGAGACAGATGGGAACGTCGGTTTCTTCCCGCGGAAACTCTGGGAACTCAGTCCGATCCTCATGACGCCGCGGAAAATGCGTGAGCAAATCTTCAGTCGTCTCGATCCCGAGTCGCCGCAGCGCGAGCAACCGCGGACGCGGGATCCAGGTCAAATCCTCAAGCTTCGTCGAAATGCTGATCATGCCATTCGAGATTGATGCTTCAGGTCTATTCGGCTGAGCGCAAGGCCTCGATCCTCATGCCAACCAAAGTTTCGCCCTCGTATTCATCTGCCCTTATGCGAAATGCGACATCCCACGGCGGCGCTGGAATTTCATTGGTCGCGCCGTCGAAATACACGGCGCGACGATGCCGTTCGCCCTGGCGCAACCGAAATATGAGATGCTTTTCGTTTAAGACTCGCGGCGGCGCGACGGGCTCGACTCCACGTGCAAAGAAAAGCGGCTGCGGATTTCCATTTCCGAAGGGCTGCAAGAGTTCGTGCCAGCGGAGAAATTCGAGATCGATATTTGTGAACGACAGCTCGTGATCCACTCGCAGGGAGCGTTGCAGGGCTTCTTCTGAGAGTAACTCGCGCGCAGTACTGCAAAATGCCTCGGCAAATCTTGGGAAATTGTCCTCTCGTAACGCCAGGCCGGCTGCCATTTCGTGGCCGCCGAATTTCTCGAGCGTGGCCGCACATCGAGCCAGCGCGTTGACGAGATTCAACCCCTCGATGCTCCGTCCGCTTCCTTTTCCAGCGCCATTCCCATCGAAACCGATCACGATGGTGGGTCGATGATATTTGCGAGCAATCCGGGACGCTACGATCCCGAGCACACCCGGATGCCACCCGCGCGCGCCCGCCACGATGGCCGCGTCACGCGCCGCATCGAATTGTTTTTCGATTGTCACAATAGCTGCAGCGAGAATTTCCTTCTCCACTTCCTGGCGTGCGCGGTTTTGTTGGTCCAACTCCATCGCCAAAGCCGACGCCTTCTCTTCATCGTTCGTGAGCAACAATCGCAAAGATTTCTCCGCCGTGGTCAATCGGCCGGCGGCGTTCAATCGTGGCCCGAGGCGGTAGCCAATGTCCTCAGGCAGAATGGGCGGACGCACCGCAGCCACTCGCATTAACTTCTGAAGACCGGCGCGCGACGTGCGACCGATTTCGATGGCTCCGCGCTGCACCAAAACCCGGTTCTCTTCCACGAGCGGCACGATGTCAGCCACGGTCCCGAGGGCTACAAGATCGAGTTTTGATTTCAAATCAAACTCGGGCAGAGGCCGCGTTTTCAACAGTGCATGACAAAGCTTGAATACGATCCCGACACTGCACAGATAATGAAATGGCGAGGTTGAATCAGCTTTTGGATTCACTATTGCGACGCAATCGGGCAGTTGTGATTTGGGTTCGTGATGATCTAGCACTATCACATCGACCCCGCGCTTCTTGAGTTCGGCAATCTCGCCGGTTGAAGCGGTGCCGCAGTCAATGGCAATCAGCAATTGTGGACAATGTTGCTCGAGGCAAC
>DATARG010000063.1:0-12070 GCA_036264275.1 Candidatus Udaeobacter sp.
ATCGCGTCGTGCTTCGCCATCGGGCGTTTGATGTTCCTCGCGGAAGTGTGCGCCAGCGGATTCGTCGCGCTCCAGGGCGTCAATGCACATCAGCTCGGCGAATTCGATGAAATCCGCGACGCGTCCGGCGCGCTCCAATGCCTGGTTGTAATCTTCTTCGTCTCCCGGCACCCGTACGTCGCGCCAAAATTCGTCGCGCAGTTCGGGGATTTTTCGGAGTGCTTCGCGCAATCCTTGTTCGTTACGCGACATTCCACACTTGTCCCACAGGAGAAGGCCCAACTCGCGATGGAATGAATCGGCAGAACGCGTGCCATTGACCTTCAACAATTTCTCGAGGCGTGCGCGGATACGCTGCTCCGCTTCTTCAAACTCGGGCAATTCGGGTGATGGCCGTTTTCCCATCTGACCGGCGAGATAATTCGGCAGGGTATTGGGCAAAACGAAATAACCGTCAGCCAAACCTTGCATCAGCGCGCTGGCTCCAAGCCTGTTGGCGCCGTGATCCGAGAAATTCGCTTCGCCGATCACGAACAGGCCGGGCACATTGCTCATCAAATTATAATCCACCCAGAGCCCGCCCATTGTGTAGTGCACGGCTGGATAAATTCGCATCGGCACTTTGTAGGCGTCCTCGCCGGTAATCTTTTGGTACACGTGGAACAAGTTTCCATACCGTTCGCGGATTGTCTCTACGCCGAGTCGTTTGATCGAATCGGCAAAATCGAGATAGACGCCGCGTCCACCAGGACCGACGCCGCGGCCTTCGTCACAAACTTCCTTAGCGGCGCGCGATGAAATGTCGCGGGGCGCAAGATTGCCGTAGCTGGGATATTTTCGTTCAAGATAGTAATCACGTTCGCTCTCGGGAATTTCACCCGGCGGCTTGAAGCGATCTTCCTTTCGTTTCGGTACCCACACCCGTCCGTCGTTGCGAAGGGATTCCGACATCAGCGTGAGCTTCGATTGATAGTCGCCGCTGACCGGGATGCACGTGGGATGAATCTGCGTGAAGGACGGATTTGCGAACAGCGCGCCTCTTTTGTAAGCACGATAGGTCGCTGTGACGTTGCTGCCGCGCGCATTGGTCGAGAGATAAAACACGTTTCCGTAACCGCCGCTGGCAAGCACGACTGCATCGGCTGCGTGTCGCTCCATTTTTCCCGAGCGCAAGTTTCGAGTGATGATGCCCTTGGCCTGGCCGTTGACGATCACCAGGTCGAGCATCTCTGTGTACGGCAGCATCTTCACGTTGCCAGAAGCGACCTGGCGACATAGCGCCTGATAACAGCCTAACAACAGTTGCTGGCCGGTCTGTCCGCGCGCGTAAAATGTTCGTGAAACCTGCGCACCGCCGAACGAGCGATTTGCCAGGTAGCCGCTGTATTCGCGTGCGAACGGCACGCCCTGCGCCACGCATTGATCGATGATGTTGTTCGCGATTTCAGCGAGCCGATAAACATTCGCTTCGCGAGACCGAAAATCGCCGCCCTTGATCGTGTCGTAGAACAATCGGTAAACGCTGTCGCCATCGTTCTGGTAATTCTTTGCCGCGTTGATGCCGCCTTGCGCTGCAATCGAATGCGCGCGCCTGGGCGAATCCTGAAAACAAAAACATTTCACCCGGTATCCAAGCTCGCCGAGTGTCGCCGCGGCCGATCCGCCCGCTAGCCCGCTGCCGACAACTATGATCTCAAGTTTTCGCCGATTGTTTGGACTGACCAGTCGCGAATGGTCTAGATGACTTCGCCATTTTTGATCCAGCGGCCCCGGCGGAACTTTGGGATCGATTGTTCCAATCATGCTTCAGAAATGCGTCTCGAATGACAAAATACCGGCATCACGCAGCAATTCATTCTCCGCCGCCCCACTTGTCTTTCTTGAATGACACGCGGCCGGAGCCTTCTTCGAAAGCTTCGAAATGATCCGGGTTCTGCTGATAATATTTCTGGTGATAATCTTCGGCGGGCCAAAATTTCATCGCAGGCAGGATTTCGGTCACAATGGGCTTTTTGAATTTTCCGGAGCGCGTGAGTTTCTCTTTTGAAGCCTCGGCAATTTTCTTTTCATCGGCGTTGCTATAAAAAATCGCAGCGCGATAACTCGGTCCGATATCGGTGAACTGGCCGTCGGCCTGGGTAGGATCAATTTGCCGCCAATAAATGTCGAGAAGCTGGTCGTACGAAATCTTCGCCGAGTCATAGGTGATCTCGATTGATTCCCGATACTTCGTTTTTTCCGATGTGACGAGGTTGTAAGTAGGGTTTGGTTCCGCGCCTCCGCAATAGCCCACCACGGTTTTGATCACCCCATTTGCTTTGTCGAATGCCGGCTGGATGCACCAAAAACAACCACCGGCGAAAACCGCGCTCTTTGTCGTGGCCGGAGCCGGACTCTGTCCATAACCCGCGCCTGCAAATGCCAAGCAGCCAAAAACGAGGAGAAAAAATCGATTCATATGTCTATTTGATGTCGCTCCGGACGCTGTGCGCTTCAAGATGTTTCGCGCAGTGCGTACGTCTCGTCCAGGGGGGTTGAAGCATGGGCCAGACGCGGCCATTTTTTCTGTGTGATCGAACTGTTGCCCGAATTCCAGGTCGCGCGTCTTGATCTTATGCAACTTTTCGGACGTAACGCTCCGTTGCATGTCGATCTCGGGTGCGGCGATGGGTCTTTCCTCTTCGAAATGGCACAACTGTTCCCGAAGCTAAATTTCCTCGGCATCGAACGCTTAACAAAGCGCGTCGAGAAAGTTCGTCGCAAAACGAAAAAGATCGAAAACGTGCAAGTCCTACGCGCGGACACCTTATTCGCTGTGCGCGATCTGTTGCCTGAATCGTCAGTAGACACGTTTTATCTTTTTTTTCCCGACCCGTGGCCGAAACGGCGGCATGGGTCCCGACGGATTTTTACACGCGACTTTTTGAACGCAATCGCCATTGCGCTGCAGCAACATCGTCTCCTGCGCGTCGCAACTGATCAGATCGAGTATTTTCGTCACATCGAACGGCTCAGCCGCGCGGATCCGCAATTTCAAGTTGTGCCGCAGTCGCCAGACGATGCCGTTCTTCCGGCAACGAAGTTTGAAAGAAAGTTTCGCGCCCAGGGCGTGCCGATCTACCGGCTAACACTTCGGAAGATTTCGCCAGTCACATAAGCTCGCGCGCTCCATTCCTGGTTTGAGAAGTTCAATTCCACTGCGCCCGTTTCGTCCTGGCGAAACAGTTTGAAGCCGCGAGCGCGAAGTTGTTCCGCCCACTGTTCGCTGATCCGTTCGTGCTCTGGAAATCCCGTCGAAGTCGCGATGATCAAGCGCGGCCGCACGGCGTCGAGAAACGGAACCGAGCCGGAAATTCCAGAGTAATGTTGGCCCTTAACCAGAATATCACTTTGGAGTTCCGAACCATTGCTCAACAATGCGCGTTCGGTTTCTGCACCATTGTCGGACATGAACAAAACAGATGTGCTCGGACTGATCGACAATCGGATAACCAATGCTTGATCGTCCGCTGTGGTTCCTGCAAACCCGCGGGCCGGAAACAAAACATGTGCGACGGCGTTCCGGGACAAATGAAAACTGTCGCCGGCAGCCAACTCAGCAGGTTTGCGTCCGCGTGGTTCAAATTTCGAAACCAACCGGGCCAGCTGTCGATGAATGCGCGAATGATCAGGCGCAGGATTATCGATCAATTGGATCCCTGGAAAATCGCTTAGCAATTCGGCGACGCCACCGATGTGCTGCGAATCACCGTGAGTGAGCACCAATCCCGTGAGCCGATTTACACCAGCCCAATGTAAATACTTGCGGACGATGCGCTCGTAGGTGCGTGCGCTCCCGCAATCCACCAACCAATCGCGACCATTCACTCGGAGATGAACTGCAGCGCCCGCACCCAAGTCCAATACCGTAATTTTTGCGGAGATCTTGCCGCCCCAGTCAGGTTCGCCAACATAAAAGTGTCCACCGGGAATTTGTGCGAACACATGAACAATACCGATGACGAGCGTAGCCAGTGCCCAGTTGGCGTTATTGAAAACAAGAGCCAGCCAAGGGAGTAGTGGTGTGGTCAACAAAGATAGAAGTGCGATGGCGAGGACAAAGAATGCGATTGGAACAACGACGAGGTTTGCCAGCAAAGAAATCGGCGTGACCAGGTGGAAGTACCAAAGAATCAACGGCAACGAACCAATCCACGCAGCAAGCGACACAGATGTGCCACCGCAAAGCCATTCATAGCTGGAGTACATCCACCGGCGCGGACCGCGCACCAGGCTTTGCGGCAGAAAAGGGTCTGGCGCCACATATCGCCTTAAAAATCTAAAGAACGGGTCCGCGAATAGCACAATTGCGCCCACCACCGCGAAGGAAAGCTGGAACCCGGTGGAGAACAGCTCGTTCGTGTTCCAGCAGAGAATGAAAAATGCCGCGGCTGCGAGGCTGTTTAGTAGAAATGCTCGGCGCTCGAAGAAGTAACTGCCAACGAGGATTGAAGCCATCACAGCCGCGCGTAAAGCGGGGATATGCAGCCCCGTTACCGCTGCATAGAAAAAGAGCGACGGAATAATGAAGGCCGCTGCGCGCTTTCGTGGCAGGCGTGAAATCGCAGCCAGCACCCACAAAAGCGCCGCCAAGATTCCCACATGCAACCCAGCGACCGCGAAAAGGTGAATCGTGCCGGTTTGCTGAAACGGTTCCTCGATGTCCTCCGGTGTTTCGTGCCGGATGCCGAGCACGATTCCACTGATGAAACTTTTTACTTCTGGCGCATCGTCCAGGCCGCGACACAACGCGTTTTGCATCCATATGCGCGACGCTTGCGCAGCACGCAGGACCGGATTGCCGCCGCCGTGGCGGATCAGCGTGCCGTCTTCCGGATAGCGGGCGAAAAGCATTCGACGGATATCATGTCGCGCAAGATAAGCGCGCATATCGAGTTCGCCGGGGTTTCTTGGTGGCGCTATCGGCTCGACAACGCCAAAAAGTTTCAATTCATCGCCAAACTCCGGCGCGCCTTTCCAACGGACTTGCCAGACTGCGGGCGTCGATTCGGTTTTGCCTTCGAATTCAATTGATCTCAGCTTCAGCAGAAAAGTTGCAAATCCGCTGGATGAAATCTTCGGCTCAGTGATCACGCATCCGACTGCTGTAACGACGCGCGGTCGTTCGCCGAGTTTATCCGCGAGGTGCTGGCCGGCGGTGTTCGTTGTCGCCAATTTGTGCAGCAGGAAAAAACCAAACGCAACGAGGAGATATGTTGCCGCTACTTTCGGCCGGCAGAGCGCAATGAGGATGCAGATTCCCAGAATGATTGCTGCTGAAATGAGCGCTGTACGTTCCAGCGGAACGAGGTCTGCAACAATAATGCCGGCGGCAGCCATCGACGCCAAACCAACAAATGGCTGACGCGGTGCACTGAGCAGTTGCATCGACTAGCAGTTTTCGCTTATCGGGCCTTTACACGGCAAGCCGTAATGCATTTTGTGCGCAATACAGGGACGATCGCTTTAGTAGGCATGATTGCTAGCATCAGGAGCGCGCCGTATTCTCTCCGGTGCAGGACTTGTTCGAGGAAGCGCAGGAGATTGAAACTGCAAGCACTGCTGCGCCACTCGCCACGCGGATGCGGCCGCGCTCGCTCGAGGAATTTGTCGGCCAGGAACACATTCTTGCGCCTGGGAAACTTTTGCGTCGTGCCATTGAAGCTGATCGCCTGCCGTCGGTAATTTTCTACGGACCTCCCGGCAGTGGAAAGACCACGCTCGCGCGAATCATCGCCGCGATGACGCACGCAAAATTTGTTCGGATCAGCGGCGTTGAAAGCAACGTCGCTGAAATGCGCCGAGTGCTGGCCGCGGCCACGAATCGGCTCCGCACATCTGGGCAAAAGACAATTCTATTCGTCGATGAGATTCATCATTTCAACAAGGCGCAACAGGACATCCTCTTGCCCGATGTGGAAGCTGGGAATCTCCGCCTTATCGGTGCGACCACCTATAATCCGTTCTTCTACGTAAACAGCGCGCTAGTATCGCGCTCACAGGTTTTCAAACTCGACCCGCTCAGCGTCGGACAACTGGAGCAATTGATCGATCGTGCCTTAACCGACAAAGAGCGCGGTCTTGGAAATTACAGTGTGCAGATGGACATGGACGCACGCGGGCATCTGGCGAAACTGAGCGATGGCGACGCGCGCAAATGTCTAAATGCGCTCGAGATTGGCGTGCTAACTACGCCAGCTGTAGCCGGGGTCGCTGACCCCGGCTACGCGATCAGCGATCGCGGCTACAATGTAATTCACTTCACGCTTGCCGTCGCCGAAGAAAGCATCCAGCGGAAAGCCGTCGTTTACGATCGCGTCGGCGATGCTCATTACGACACCATCAGTGCGTTTATCAAAAGCATGCGCGCTTCGGATGAAAAAGGCGCGACGTACTGGCTCACAAAAATGCTGCACGCCGGGGAAGATTTCCGTTTCATTGCGCGGCGGATCGTGATTTTCGCCAGTGAAGACATTGGTCTGGCTGATCCCCAAGCGTTGCAGCTTGCGATTGCGACGCAACAGGCAGTGGAGTTCGTCGGAATGCCAGAGGCGCGTATTCCTCTCGCGCATGCGATTGCCTACATGTGTCGAGCGGCCAAAAGCCGCGAAGCATACGAGTCACTAAACGCCGCGACCGAGCAGATTGAGAGGGAGCAAACGAAAGCCGTGTCTGAACATCTTAAAAACAAACATTTTCCTATAAATCCGGGGAGCTAGGCGTCACCGTCGATGCTTTCTCAGGCGGTTGTTGTACTACCGGCGGAGCGCCGATGCGTCCGGAGAAGATTAACAGACCGAAGCAAACGGCATTGAAAGTGATGAAAATTGCGAGCGCTCTCCAGAACAGGCCTTCCCGCCAGTAGTGGTGCGCCTTTTTCCAGCTGGAAAAGAGATGGAATGCAGAGAGCAGGGTCGCCATGTAGAGACCGTACACGATGTAGTGCGGCTCGATGCCGTGCCACAAGCCCATTAATCCGAACGCCAGGAAGTATCCGAGGATGGCGGCGGTGTGCATGCTTTTGAACCATTTGCCGCGCGCAGCGGACAGCAGGAAACGCATGTAAACGTGGTCGCGAAACCAGAACGAAAGCGTGATATGCCAGCGATTCCAGAAATCACGAATGTTTTGTGCCAGGAACGGCCGGTTAAAATTTTCCGGAGTGTGAACGCCAAACAAATAACTGATGCTAATCGCAAACGCGCTGTAACCGGCGAAATCGAAGAACAAATAAAAACTGTAGCCATACATGTAACTGGCTAACGCACTTAAGCTCGCGCTCTTTGCCGCGGCTTTCAGCCAGTGTTGTTCGATGAGCGCAGCAAGTATGAACTTGTAGAGCAAGCCGCGAAAGAAGTGATGCACGGCTGAATCGAGATCGATCAAAAACTCAGCGCGGCTACGTGTTTTTCGCCAGTCGGGAACGAACCGGCGATAACGATCGATGGGGCCGGCCGAAATCGTAGGAAAGAAAAACAGAAATGTGAATAGATCGATCGCGCCGGGCCTTGCGATAACGCCGTCCCGGAGGCAAAACACGACATCGAGCGCGCGAAACGTGACGTAAGAAATCCCGAGAAATCCGAACTGAGTTTTCGGTGAGATGAGAGGAATCACTTTCGCTAGTGCTAGCGGAAGCAGGCTGAGCCCGATTGCGCCGTAGAACAGCCAGCCAGCGCGTGACTCGGCGCTTGTGAACGCGCGCACAATCAGCCATTGCCAGCAGGCGAACGCCAACACGAGCCAGATTTCCCGCACCGGGAAATGCGCCCGCAAATGAAGCACGTTCTGGTACTGCACAAGCAGCATGACCGTGGTTACCAGAAGAGCCCAGCGCCAGCCGGCGCGGCCGAACAAACCAAGAATCACCGTCGGCACTGCTACGTAAAGCAGCAGCACAAAATAGATGAAATCCGCGTAGGGAGTCACAGCGACTTGGCAAGCGCGGTTCGGTCTACCTTGCCATTGGCCGTCATGGGAAACGAATCGAGAAAAACAAATTTGCGCGGTAACATGTACGCCGGCAGGCGCTCGCCGAGTTGGCTTCGCAGATTATGCGCCAATTTGAAGTCTGATGTCTCGTTTCGCGCCACCAAACTCACGAACGCCGTTAATGATTGAGCGGTGCCGCTCTTGATTACAGGAATTACGACCGCATCGCGTACGGTCGGCAACTCGCGCAGATTCGCTTCAACATCGCCGAGCTCGATGCGATATCCGCTCAGCTTAATTTGTTCGTCGATGCGGCCGTCAAAAAACAGCAGGCTGTCGCGGAACCGACCGAGGTCGCCGGTCTTATATGCGCGCATCCCGCGATAGTCGAAAAAAGCGCGAGCGGTCAGATCGGGGCGCCCAATGTAACCCGGGCTTACGTTCGGCCCTGCAATAATGATTTCGCCGCGTCCGTTCCCGGACCGCTCAACACCGTTTTCATCGACGATGAAGATTTTTGTCCCGGGCATTACCCAACCCACTGGCAACGGCGAATATCTTTCCAGGATCGTAGCGTCAATGTTAATGGACGTCGTGGCGACAGTTGCTTCTGTCGGGCCATACATATTCCAAACGTTTGCCTGTGGAAAGCGTTCGACGAGCTGAGCTGCGGTTTGCGGTGCGAGTGATTCACCGCAAAAAAGAAATCGGCGGACGCGCGGGAGCATCGCCTCAGCAAACTTTTCTTCGACGAGACACATCTGTGCAAACGACGGGGTCGAAACCCACGTAGTCACTCCGGAAACGGCCAGCGCATTGTAAAGTTTTTTAGGATTTTCGATCAGATCGCGGCTGATGCTGAAGAGCGTGCCGCCTGTTGCGAGGCTGCAATACAGATCCATTACTGAAAGATCAAATGAGAACGGCGCCTGATTCAAAAATACTTCGGGGCGTTCATCAAACTTGTGCTCCGCCAGCATCCAGTTAATAAAATGTTCCAGGCAGTTTAGCGTGATGATTACGCCTTTGGGTTCACCGGTGCTGCCGCTCGTAAACAAAATGTAAAACGGGTCGTTTTTTCCGAGGCGCATCATGGATCCGCGCGGTTCACTGGTGGAGAATTGCCGGATTTGTTCAGGAGTTATGACCAACGCTGCGTCCGAGCTCGCTACAATTTGGTCTATCCGCGTCTGCGGCAACGCAGTGTCTATGGGAACGTACGGGCGGCCCGATTTCACTATCCCAAGAAATGCGATCAGCATTTCGGGCTGGCGATGGCCAAGCACGGCAATGGGTCTACGGTCGTCGCCGAAATTCTCTGTCAGGTATGACGCAAGGCCGTCAGAGCGTCGGCGCAGTTCGCTGTATGTCAGGGCTCGGTCGCCGCTCAGGTGTACGATTCTTTTCGGCGTCGCTGCGGCCCAATGATCGATTCGTTGGATCAGATTCACTAGAAGCCCTGATACAGAAAGGGCGGTGTCCGGAAATCGCCACGGCCGTACATTGCTATCAAAATCAGAATGACGGCGAGATAATACAGAACCAGCAGCACGCGATGCACCGTGGGATGTCGTTCTAGCCAGTTCACATGTGCATCCGCTGCTGGAGATCGGCGATTACAGCACGCGGTGTGCGCCAGCGTTCGCGCTCAAATTCCGCCGGCGAAATTTTTAATCCGAACTGTTCTTCGATCATGAGGATTAGCTGGACCGTTCTCATCGAATCGAGCACCTGATAATCGTAAAGCGGCAGATCGAGATTGGTGAGTACCTCATCGGTTTCTCCCACTGAGGCCAGGAGTTGCAAAACTTTATCGGCGAATTGTGCAGCTATCATGGAAGAGGGCGGCATGTCGTGGTCCTTTGACCAGCGGAAAGGTGATCAATTCTTAGCGTCGTGGCAAACGCCCGTGAAAGAAATCATCAAGAGCGCGGTCGTAATATGCCCATCCTTTTGCGGTGAGGTGACTCTCGTGCCGGATAAGGAAAGCCGGGTCTTCGTCGTATTCCTGAAATTCGATTACCGGAAAATTATAATGGTCCACGACCGCGGCAAGTTTCCTGTAAAATTCGTCGCGAGCAGAACGCGAGACGCCCGCATGATCGTAAAACTCGCCGCCTAAAGGCATGCTGAGAATGAGCGGTCGTGCGTGAACAGTTGCCAGACAACGCAGGAGCAAGTCCAGATCGATCCATGCGGTTGATGTCTTGACCCCGGCCAGGAACCCGATATCACGCGATCCGCGATTAATTTTTCTCTCAGTTTGCGACGGTTGTTGGATCCTTCCGGCATCCGCAGCCTTGGCTTTGCTCGCTTTGGCGATGAACTGTGGCCAATCGATCGTTTCTTCCTGTAATCGCGGAGGGGTCAGCTTAGTCTGATGCCTTATGTGATGCAGTGCCGCCCAATGATCTTCCAACTCGAATAATGCTGTCTGAATTTTTCCCACTGGCCAGAGCGCGTAGAAGATCAGGCGATCAAGGAGCCGTCCGGAGGCGAGACATCTTAATGCAAACTCCAGGAACGGCCTCTGTTCAAGCGTTTCCGGAAACTGGAGCATGCGTGCAGCGATGTCGCGCTTCAGTCCGAAATCCAGCGCAGTCCCGAACACCATTTCGGTTGCCGCCATGGGCGAAAAGTTCCCTTTGTATCCCGCGATACCGGGTTTTGGCGTGCAAAACCAACCGGGCGAGAGCGAGATGGCCAGCCTTTTGCCGCGAAGCATTGAGCCGAGTGCGCCGACTTTTTGCAACCAGATCAGCGGGTTCGCACCACCTCCGGCAACAGGAGAAAGTTGGAAGCCTGTTGGCGCGGTGCGAAAGAAAATATTGCCTCGTTCCGGCGCTGCTGGCCTTAATAGTTCCGAACTGCCATAAATGGGTAATACGTGCGGCGAATGCGCGGCGGCACGTTGAAACGCGAGGCCCTGGTTTTTGAGGGCAAAGATTTCGGGAGCAGTGGAGACAATCGTGGCGTGTTCAAGATGAATCAGCACCCGGTGAGCAGCGAAAAAAATGATGACCGCGAGACCAAGTGCGAGAAGGCTTGCAAATACATGCGGTCTCTGTTTCCTGGCTGGGGCGGTCATGGTGAACGAAGAAGTTAAGGTCGCTACTTGACGCCGCAATCGAATTTCATTTCGCTACCCTGATGGCCTCATCGTCACTGTGGCAGCGGTTTCAACGATATCTCCTGGAATACCGTCAACTCGGTTTCTCTCTCGACATCAGCCGTATGAAATTTCCGGACGATCTATTCGAGAAAATGCGGCCGCAAATCGAACATGCGTTTGCGGCAATGCGAGAGTTAGAGGCGGGGGCCATCGCTAATCCCACAGAGAAGCGAATGGTTGGTCACTACTGGCTGAGGAATCCTGCGCTGGCGCCCACACCGCAAA
Organism: Candidatus Udaeobacter sp.; assembly: GCA_036264275.1. GTDB lineage: Bacteria > Verrucomicrobiota > Verrucomicrobiia > Chthoniobacterales > UBA10450 > Udaeobacter. Next base: position 11,369 of record DATARG010000063.1, read on the forward strand.
TCCGGTCGGAAATCGAAGGCACCGTCGGGCGAATCAAAGCATTCGCCGAAAACGTTCACGCTGGAAAAATCACTGCGGAAAACGGAAGGCGCTTTAAGCATCTGCTGCACATCGGGATTGGCGGCTCGGCGCTAGGGCCGCAATTCGTCTCAGCCGCGCTTGGTTCGCCAGACGATCCGATGGACATCTTTTTCTTCGACAACACTGATCCTGAAGGTTTTGATCGCGTTTTTGAGAGGATCGGAGAGGGACTCCCGGAAACACTTGTCATCGTAGTCTCGAAATCGGGCGGCACAAAAGACACGCGGAACGGGATGCTCGAGGCGGAAGCGAAGTTCGCCGCGAAGGGACTCCGGTTTGCTCGGCACGCTGTCGCCGTGACTGGCGTTGGAAGTGAGTTGGACAAACGTGCTGAAGCGGCTGGCTGGCTCGCGCGTTTCCCCATGCCTGATTGGATTGGCGGGCGCACATCGGTGATGAGCGCCGTCGGGCTACTGCCCATGGCGCTGCAAGGCTTTGACATAGATGCCTTCCTCGCCGGGGCCGCCGCCATGGACGAGGGCACTCGCGTTCCCGACGTCGCGCAAAATGCGGCCATGCTTCTCGCACTCATGTGGTATTACGCCGGCAATGGAAAAGGCGAGAAGGACATGGTCGTTCTCCCATACAAAGATCGGCTGGCCCTGTTCACTAAATATCTCC
>DATARG010000103.1:0-1831 GCA_036264275.1 Candidatus Udaeobacter sp.
TCCCTTGATTTTTGTTCTTCCAAAATGTAGCCGGTTTGCGCGTCGGCAATCAGGTATGCCTGCGCCGCGGCCGCCGAACGAACAACAGACGCGAGCGCAACAATTGCGAGGAAAACGATCAGAAATCGACGTAATGAATGCATAAGTGCCCCAAGAAACCGCTGCACCCTAATCGGGCGCATTCTGATTCGCAAACGCTTAGCCTGCGTTGAAAAAAACTCTCTCCAATCCATGAGTATGGAGCCGTCACGCCGCCTGGCCACCAGCCCGAGAGCGGGTCGTCACCATTGCGACGTCATCACGAAAACCGATTCCGTCTCAAAGCGCCTTTTGCGGCGTTCGGGCGCGGCTAATGACTAAACGCATAAAAAAATAGATAAATATTGCCGAAGGTATTGCCAGGAAGAGCGAACCGATAAAAGCAGGCCAGAAGGTGGGCCAAATAACGCGTGAAAATACATGCCAGTGCACATAATCGTGCAATCGAAACTGGCGAAGGTGTATACGCTGCGCCGCTGGTCGATGCAGTATCCAGCAGCCAAACTGATATTCGGCGACATAGATTGCCGGCATCGCCCAGATCATGACGTCGTGCAGCGTGACCGCAATCGCGGCTGCGATCTTGTTGCAACGAAAAATCCACGCCACAGCAATCGAGAGTAGCGTCTTTAGCGGATACAGCGGCGTGAAACCGAAGAAAATCCCGATGGCTGACCCGAAAGCAATTGAATGCGGTGTATCGGCAATCGCCATCAAGGTCATGTGATGCTCGACCAACCAGGCTTTCATTCGCGCCAGTGGTTTTGGTAATCGCGATTCGTAACTCGGATCGTTCCCCTGTTGTCGTTGGTGCACGACTTGAACATAAACCAAAACGAATTTCAGTCTGCAACTGCGCACCTCATTTGATTTTCGAATAAAGCGGCGGAGTTCGTTCCGCTTGCCGCAACCAGCGTTCGCGGCTAAATCCAAAACGCTTATGCGCCGAACTGATCCGTCGCAGCGCTACGCGATTCGCGGAGGCAAAGAAGGCAAAAAACGCCTCGATGTTCTCGCTCGCGTGTTGCTGCCGACGACCACGCAGTTACTCGATGGTGTGGGTCTCATCAGAGGGATGACATGCCTGGACGTGGGTTGTGGCGGCGGCCACGTAGCGATGTTGATTGCTGGAATCGTAGGACCTGAAGGATGCGTCGTCGGAACGGACAGGGACGCGGAAATCCTTGCCTTGGCAAGAGAAGATGCCGACGCGGCAAAGGTCACGAACATTAAATTTCAACAAGTGGATGCTTGCGCGCTTGCATGGCAGGACCAGTTCAATGTCGCCTACGCCCGCTTTTTGCTCTCGCACTTGCACGAACCCGAGAACTGTCTCGCAGCCATGGTGGAGGCGTGCGTGCCGGGAGGAACGGTCGTCATCGAAGACACTGATTTTGCGGCGAGCTTTTGTTATCCGATTTGTACTGCGTACGAGCGGTACACAAAATTGTATCAAGAGCTCGTACAGCGCAGGGGTGGCAATGCGAATATAGGCCCAAAACTGCCAGCCATGTTGCGCCGCGCCGGTATTCAGAGCATCGAGGTTAACGTGATCCAACCCGCTCACATTGGTGGCGAGGGCAAATTGATGGCACCACTTACCATGTCGCGCATATCAGACGCATTGACCGCCGAAGGACTCGCCACCGAAAGTGAAGCGCAGCAGATCTTAACCGAATTAAATCGAGTCGCTGCAGACTGCGAGACAGTGATCAGTTTGCCGAGGATTTTTCAAGTCTGGGGGCAGCGCGCCCGTCTAAAACAATTCTAGCGTCTCTGCCGGTGCATTGAT
>DATARG010000128.1:0-4322 GCA_036264275.1 Candidatus Udaeobacter sp.
ACTCACACCTTGTGGCGCAACGGCCTGAGTGCGTGAGTCAGTTTTTGCAACCCCAATTCCAACCGTGTCTTCACGGTCCCTAGAGGAGAGCGCGTGGCAGCCGCAATTTCCCTGTGGCTTAATCCATTGAAAAAAGCGAGCTCGACGGCTTCGCGTTGTAAAAGCGGCAACGCTCGAATGCTTTTCTTTAGAAATTTGCGGAGATCATTTAACACAAGTCCCTCTGCGGCATCGCGCCGAGGAGTCTGTGATTCCTGGACCACTCGTTCTTCGTAGCGGTCTCGCGCACGAGAGTAAGCCTGACGCCGGCGCAACCGGTCGATGGCACGCCGCCGCGCTATGGTGACCATCCAGCCGAGTGGTTTCCCGGCTTTGGGTGAATAACGACTCGCTTCTTCCCAGACCTGAATAAAGATTTCCTGCAACACATCGTCGGCTTCTGCTTCCTCATGGACAACGCCATCGATGGTGGCTCGCAGTCTTTTGCTATGCCGGCCATACAACTCGGCAAGGGCGTCATGGCGCCGGCCCGAAATGTGTTTCATCAGCACCTCGTCCGGCGCCGATGCTACTCCGGGCTGATCGAGATTGGCCCCAATCATACGCGACACGCCTCCATTCGGAGCGTTGATTCAGGCGCGCGCCGCTGCGTCTTGTTAGGCCGATCTTGCCGCCAATGGCTTTCAACTCGACCAGAGGGAACGGCCGGCGTCGCGTAACGCCACTGATGCGGCGTGGACAGGCAACCCAGCGTAGGACAACACAACTTGAATTTCCCTCCGGGCAAACGGCGAATGTCCACCTGGCGCCCCTTAAACCTTCTCCCACAAAGAACGCAGACCCGCTGGTCGTCGAGCGACTTCCAGCTCCTGAAACAATCGCCTACGCGCAAGATCGAAAGCCGATCATCAAGATTAATATGAGCGATCATATGCAACCAGCAGTCTGCTCATCGCATCGACGCACACAATCGGAGCGCTGGATGATTGCGTGGTAGGACAAAATCCTACTACGCGTCTGTAACCGGTTCGACGGTCAGATACTGCAGCTACAGAAACATCAAATCCAGAAACCTGCGGGGATCACCGCGTTCTTCGGAACCACGACGATGCCGTCACGAATGAAATAATTGTCTGTGTCCAGATTCTGCGATTTGCCTTCTGGCGTAATGACGACGCCATCGCCGATGCGGGCGTTCTTGTCGATGATTGCACGATCAATCACGCAATTTTTCCCGATGCCCATTGCTGGCTGCGAGGAATCGGGTAGGCCAAGTTCAAAGTAATCCGCGCCCATAACAATGCTGTTGCGGATGGTGGCGCCACTTTGAATAACGCTGCGAATACCAATGACGCTTCGCTCCAGATGCGCGTCGGAGATGATGCAGCCGTCGGAAATAATCGCCTGGCGCAGCGTTGCACCGTTGATTTTGCTGCCCGGCAAAAAACGCGGATGCGTGTAGATCGGAGACTCAGGCTCAAAGAAACTGTATTCTGGGACCATATCAGTCAGATCGAGGTTAGCCTCGTAGAATGCGCGGATGGTTCCGATGTCTTCCCAGTAACCTTTGAAAATAAACGCGCTGATATGGCGATCTTTGATCGACATCGGAATAATGTGTTTACCGAAATCGAACAGATCGCTTTCCAGCGATTCTATGAGCACCTTCCGATTGAAAACATAAATGCCCATCGATGCCTGAAATAATTCGTCGCCTTCATTCGCGCCGATGTCGCGGAGCAATTCCCCGCTCATCTTCATTTCCTGCACACCAGATTCGTCCGACGGCTTCTCGATGAACCCGGTGATTCGCCGATCGACGCCACTCTGCATGATGCCGAACTCGACCACCTGACGGTGCGCCACGGCTTTTGTAGCCAATGTGATGTCTGCGCCGAGCCGGATGTGCTGATGCAGCAGCGCTTGAAAATCCATCCGATAAAGCTGATCGCCGCTTAAGATCAGGTAATAATCGTACGGATGTTCAAGGAAGTAGCGCATGTTTTGCCTGACCGCGTCGGCGGTTCCCTGGTACCATTGCGAGCCCTCAGGGGTTTGTTGCGCGGCGAGAATGTCCACAAAGCTGCGCGAGAAATTATCGAACTTGTAGCTCGCCTGAATGTGCCGATGTAGCGACATACTGTTGAACTGCGTGAGCAGATAAATCGAACGCAGCCCTGAGTTAAGGCAGTTGCTAATCGAAATATCGACGATCCGGTATTTGCCTCCGAGCGGCACTGCAGGCTTGGCACGGTCTTTAGTCAACGGAAACAAACGCGTGCCGGCGCCGCCGCCCATGATAATGGCAAGCGTCCGCTGCAATGTGCCCGGCGGTAGCGCGCCTGGCGTCTTCTCGGTTGCGCTTTGCTGACGCGATTTGCGGTCCGCTTGATCTCGCATTGCGATAATGAATAACCCAGCATCTGCGCTTTTGCGGCAATTTTTTTAAAAGCACAGAGTTCGTATGCGCTCAATCTTGCGGCGTGAACGGCCGCAACTACAGTCTACATCATGTGTGGAATTGTTGGCTACGTCGGGCGTGCACACGCAACGCCGATTTTGCTCGACGGATTGCGCCGCCTCGAATATCGCGGCTACGATTCAGCCGGCATCGCTGTCGTCGATGGAGGACAGCTCGACACGCGCAAATGCGCGGGACGCATCGCCTCGCTCGCTAGTTTGGTCAAAAAGCAACCGGTATCAGGTTCGTTAGGCATCAGCCATACGCGCTGGGCGACGCATGGCAAAGTAAACGATGAAAACGCGCATCCACATTTTGACGCGAGCGGCAAGCTGGCCCTGGTCCATAACGGCGTCATTGAAAATTATCAGGCGCTGAAGAATGAACTCATTCGCAGCGGCGATACGAACTTTCGATCCGACACCGATACCGAGGTGCTCGCGCATCTGATCGGGAAGCTCTATGACGATTCGTGCGCCAATACGGTGGACGCCCCCGCTAGGAAGGCCCGGCTTTTCGATGCTGTTCGCGCGGCCCTTCGCCAGGTTATCGGCACGTACGGCATCGCCGTGGTTCACGCAGATGTGCCGGATTTCATGATTGGCGCGCGCCGTGGAAGTCCACTCGTGCTCGGCGTTGGCAACAGCGAAAATTTTCTCGCCAGCGACGTGAGCGCGATCGTCGCTTACACGCGCGACGCGGTTTATCTGAATGATTTCGATGTCGTCGCGGCCGGACCCGATAAATTTGAGATCAGTTCGCTTGCGGGCGACATCACCGAACATCCGGTAAGCAAAGTCGATTTCACAGCCGAAGATGTTGGCAAAGGGAATTATCCCCATTACATGCTCAAGGAAATCTTTGAGCAACCAAACACAGTCCGCGACGCGATGCGCGGGCGTCTTAACACTGAAGAATCCACAGCAAAACTGGGCGGCCTGAACATGACGCCCCCTCAACTACGCGATGTTGGACGAATCGTTCTCACCGGATGTGGCACCGCACTGCACGCTGCAAGAGTCGGCGAATATTTGATTGAGCGAATGGCTAGCATCCCAACTGAAGTCGATTACGCCAGCGAGTTTCGCCATCGCAATACCCCGATGACGCCTGAGACGCTGGTTTTCGCCATCAGCCAGAGCGGTGAAACCGCTGACACGCTGGGGGCGTTGCGCGAAAGCCGGCGGAAAGGTTTTCGCACGCTAGGAATTTGCAATAACGTCGCAAGCACTATCGCGCGTGAAAGCGACGGCGGTGTTTATATGCACGCGGGACCGGAGATTGGGGTGGCGGCCACGAAATCGTTTACGTCGCAACTGACTATTCTAACGCTTCTCGGATTGCTCTTCGGACGAATGCGGAATCTCGCGACAGCGGAAGGGACCCGCATGATCGAGGCGCTACAAGCATTGCCCGAACAGATTGAAAGTGTTTTAAAGCTGAACGATCAGATCAACGAAATCGCTTGCAGGTACGCTGATGCGAACGGTTTTCTATTTTTCGGGCGGCAGTTCAATTTCCCGATTGCTCTCGAAGGCGCGCTCAAGATGAAAGAGATTACGTACCTTTTTGCCGAGGGTCATCCGAGCGCAGAACTCAAGCACGGCGTGATTGCATTGATCCGTCCTGATCTTCCCTCGGTCTTCATCGCACCAGATGATTCCGTATTTTCAAAAAACTTGAACAACATCGAGCAAGTAAAAGCTCGCAAAGGACCGATCATCGCTCTGACAAGCGGCAACTGTGCGAAACATTTAAAGGGAATTGCGGACGAGATCGTCGTGCTACCGGAAGCACCGGATTATGTGATGCCGATTTTGGCCGTCATCCCACTGCAGCTTATGGCGTATCATCTCGCTGT
>DATARG010000138.1:0-5901 GCA_036264275.1 Candidatus Udaeobacter sp.
CACCCGACAGACACTTAGTCGGGCGGCACGTAATCGAAGCGTTAAGACGCACCTGCGCAGACTTCAAAAACAAATCCGCTCCTCGCCAGAGCGCACGGCGGACCAGATTCGGGCGGCGATTTCTGCGATCGACAAAGCGGCAAAGAGTGGGGTGATTCATCGCAACGCGGCCGATCGTCGCAAGGCGCGTCTTAACAAAGCGTTAGCGGCAAAGTAGGATAATTCCAATCCACGGCGGAGTGGAGTCACATCCGTAAAGCTCGCTGTGAATTGTGCTACAAAATTTGTCGACCTGACTCGGAATGAACGAATTCCAAATGCTCGTTGCATATCTTAGTGGCCGGATAGATTCTGTGGAATGATTCCCGCGTTTCTACTCGTTTTGTCTGTAGTCGCTTATCGGGTCACGGCAGGATTGTTGATTCATTCCGGGGCGGGCTGGCTTTCCAACTTCGCGCCAGTCGCCGCAATTGCTCTTTGTAGCGCTGCTTATTTTCCCAACAAATACAAGTTCTCGGTGCCGCTGGTGACGTTATTCATTTCCGACGTGGTCATTAATCTTCGTTATGGTGCGCCGCTGCTCGATCCGCAGATTCTGGTTCGTTACGGCGCGTTGGCGCTTGTCGGGTGTCTCGGTCTTGTTTTGCAGCGCCGGCCGTCGCTGAAAACGCTTTTGCCTGCATCGATTGTGGCTTCCACGATGTTCTACCTCATCACGAACACGTTCTCGTGGTTGAGCGACCCTGGCTACGCCAAAAATCTTGCGGGATTGATTCAGTCGCTGACCGTTGGTTTAGCTCAGTACAGTGCGACACCGACCTGGATGTTTTTCCGCAATTCACTCGCGAGCGATCTTATTTTCACCGGTCTTTTTGTTGTTTGCATGAACGCGGGTCGAAGCATCGGGCGATCGCACGAACGCGCTTCGCAGTTCCGTCCCGTTGCTGCTGGATAATTGATTATGCAGTCGGTGGAGCAGCGCGACGAAGTCGAGATGCTCTCGCTAATGCTGTTGATCCGGCGTTTTGAGGAACGCGCCAGCCAACAGTACCAAGCGCAGAAGATTGGCGGCTTTTGTCACCTTTACATTGGTCAGGAAGCCGTGGTAACCGGCTCCGTTGCGGCGGTGCGGCCCGACGATTACATCATCACTGCGTACCGTGATCACGGACATGCCTTGGCCCGTGGCACGACTGCAAATGCATGTATGGCCGAGCTCTTCGGAAAAGAAACAGGATGCTCGCGCGGGCTTGGCGGATCGATGCATTTTTTCGATAAGCGACATTACTTCTATGGCGGGCACGCCATCGTCGCCGCGCACGTACCGCTCGGGGTGGGGTTGGCCTTTGCAATCAAATACCGCGGCGAGGATCGGGTCACGCTCTGCTTTTTCGGTGACGGTGCAATCAATCAAGGGTCGTTCCACGAAGCGTTGAATCTCGCCGCCTTGTACAGGCTGCCGATCATTTTCATTTGTGAAAACAACCTTTTTGCCATGGGCACATCGGTGAAACGATCGACATCGCTCAAGCAAATCGTGGATCGGGCAGAGGGTTACGACATTCCCGGTGAAATCGTCGATGGAATGAACTTCCGCGAAGTTCGCGACACGGTAGCTGAGGTTGCCGAGTCCATCCGGAAAGAATCGCATCCGGCGTTTCTGGAAGTGCGGACATATCGCTATCGTGGCCATTCCATGTCGGATCCCGCGAGTTACCGGACCAAGGACGAACTCGAAAAATATCGCCTTGATGATCCAATCATACGTCTGCGCGCGCAGCTCACGCGCGAGGGCAAATTGACTAACGAACAGTTCGATCTGCTCGACAAGCGCGCGAAGGAAACAGTCTTGGACGCAGTGAAGTTCGCCGAAGAAAGCCCGCAGCTACCGATCGAGAAACTGTACGATTATGTGTATTTCAACGAAGCCAAGTCATGAGAGAAATCACGTATCGCCAGGCGTTGAATGAAGCGCTCGCTGAAGAGCTGGAGCGTGATCCCAATGTTTTCCTGATGGGCGAAGAAGTCGCCGAGTATCAGGGAGCATACAAAGTGAGCGCCGGGTTGCTGCAGCGCTTTGGCGCGAGACGCATCATCGACACTCCAATCAGCGAGAATGGATTCGCCGGCTTGGGTATCGGCGCCGCAATGGTCGGGCTGCGACCCATTATTGAGTTTATGACGTTCAGCTTCTCACTGGTGGCTTTCGATCAGGTCGTGAACAACGCGCCAAACATGTTCATGATGTCAGGCGGCCAATTCAATATCCCGATTACGTTTCGTGGACCGAACGGCCCGGCCCATCAGCTTGGAGCGACCCACTCGCACGCCACGGAGAATTTTTATGCCAGTGTGCCCGGTTTGAAAGTTTGCACCCCTGCGACGCCGCGCGACGCAAAAGGCTTGTTGAAAACCGCGGTGCGCGACGACAACCCGGTGTTGGTCCTCGAAGCAGAACTGCTTTACAGCTCGAAGGGAATGGTCGAGCCGCCCGATGAAGAACTGCTGATCCCGCTGGGTAAAGCTGAGGTGAAACGTGAAGGCAGCGATGTCACCTTGATTTGTTACGCGCAAACTGTTCCGATCGCTCTAAAAGTCGCGGCTGAACTCGAAGAGGAAGATATTTCCGCCGAAATCGTCGACCTACGCTCGATTAAACCGCTCGACGAGCGCGCGATTTTTGATTCGATCGCGAAAACGCATCGCGTAGTGATTGTTGAACAGGATCATCCATTCTGCGGCGTCGGCTCAGAAATTTGCTACCGGATTCAAAAAGACATTTTCGATGAGCTGGATGCGCCGATTTTGCGCGTATCACAGGAAGATGTGCCGATGCCATACAACGAACACCTCGAGCACGCGGTACTGCCGAACGCCGAAAAACTCGTCACCGCTGTGAAAAAGGTTTGCTACGCATGAAACTGGCTAAAAAGTTATCAAAGTTACAAAAGCAGAACACGCCCGTTGTAACGATGTAACCTTTGGCACTCATTAACTTTTTTTAGCCATGCCCGAGATCCAGATGCCAAAACTGAGCGACACGATGACTGAAGGCACGCTTGTCGCGTGGAAGAAAAAGAAGGGCGACCAAGTTTCGGCCGGTGAGGTGCTCGCCGAAATTGAGACCGACAAGGCGACCATGGAATGGGAATCCCCCGAGGATGGGACGCTCAGCGAAATATACGTCCAGGAAGGCGGCAAGGTGAATGTCGGCGAAAAGATCGCGTTCATCCTGGGGCAAGGCGAGGAAGCACCGAAGCAGGAAGCGCCGGCACAGAAAAAAGAAGCAACGGAGACCGTAGGAGAGAAGGAGAAGAAGCCGCATGCGGAAACGGAAAAACCCGCGCCTGCGGAAGCCAAACAAAAAGAAACGGTGCCGCCGGAGGACAAACCTTCAGCGGCAGCTGTGTCAGCCGGCCGGGACAAAGGGGCGGACGAAAAGCCGCGGGCGACGGAACAAAAATCGGAAGAAGCCCGGGTGAAAGCATCGCCTGTTGCGCGCCGAATCGCAGAGGAGCTTGGAGTGGATCTTTCCGCCGTGAAGGGTACCGGGCCGGATGGTCGTGTTACCGAAACCGACGTTCGGGCATCGGCGAAATCTGTAAGCGCTGGCGTTGACCGCGGTGCCGCAAAAGCTGCAACGAAAACGTCTGCTCCGGTTAAGCCGGGCGAGAGTGTGCGCATTCAACTTTCCGGGATGCGCAAAATCATTGCACAGCGGCTGGTCGAAAGTCTTGGCCCGGTTCCGCACTTTTATCTGACGATCGACATCAATGCTGGGCCGCTGATGGAAGCGCGTGAGGAATTGAAGTCCGCAGGCGAAGGCGCGGACGCCGCGAAGATAACCGTTAACGATTTTGTTTTGAAAGCAGCAGTGATGGCCGCGGTGAGGGTGCCACGTGTGAATGCTTCATTCGACAACGACGCAATTGTGCAGTACGCGGATGTTGACCTCGGCGTCGCGGTTGCGATCGAAGACGGACTGTTGACGCCGGTGATTCGCTCCGCGCAAGAGAAATCGCTTCGCGAGATAAGCGCCTTAGCGAAGGACTTGGCTCAACGGGCTCGTAACAAAAGGATGAAACCGGAGGAATTTCAGGGCGGCACATTCACCGTCTCAAATCTGGGCGGCATGGGCATCGACAGTTTCTCGGCTGTCATTAATCCGCCACAAGGCTTCATTCTCGCCGTTGGCAAGGTCACAAAAATTCCAGTTGTTGACGACTGCGACCAAATGATGGTCGGACATCGAATGTCGATCACGATGAGCTGCGACCATCGCGTCATCGACGGCGCGCTGGGCGCCGAATATCTCAAGGAACTGCGGCACCTACTGGAAAACCCAGCGCTGTTACTGGTCTAAATCTATAGGCGCTTCGGTGTGCGAAGCGCTTTCTCGATGGGAGTGGTACAAAATGCAGTCGCCCAGACGAGACGGCTACACAGCAGCGGTTTCCCACATCATAAAATCGTCCAAAATCTGGCGGTTTTTGTCAGTAACAAATTCGACGACCGTCGCATCGTCGACGAATCCGAGGACCGGGGTTGCGTCAGGAATCAAGTCGAATGGATCGATCAGGTAATTGAGCGCAGCAACGATCCAAAGCAGCGCATTGTCAGGGATTTGATCGTACTCACCGCGATGGTGGGCCCGTACTAAACGCAGCATGGTTTGGAGGTATGGCCAGTATTCCTTGAACGGTTCCCTGGGTACTGCCGATGCCTTCTTCGCCGCGTCGTTGAAGAGCGCTAGCAGAGTTTCAGAATCGTTGAGACAAGCTTTTGCATCGATCAGCGCCCTGGCGAATGCTTCGCTGCGAAGTGCCGGCTTACGGTAGGGCACATTTCGCTCAGAACTTCTCGCCGTAGGCCGAGCTTTTGTTTCTGAGCGCGACTTCGTTTTTGTTTTCATCTGCCGGATAAAAACATTTTACCGCGCGGATGAGAAGCAGATTCGTAATACGCAACTGCTACGGTTTTGTTGCCAGAATCAGCGGTGACGGTCCGGGCGCCTCGAGTTTCCGCACTTTTCTGAACCCGGCGTCCTCAAGCCACTTTTTGATTTCATTAAAGCTGAAGGTGTCGCCCTTTTCAGTATTGACGAGCATTTGCACAGAAAACATCAACGAGGGAAGCGGTTTAGTACGGTCGTCATTCACCAGCCATTCTGCGATGACGATCGTGCCGCCCGGTTTTAAAGCGCGAAAAGTTTTCTTGAGCAATTGGCGACTACGTTTTTCCCCTTCGCTGTGCAAAATATGTCCAAGCGTCGCGACATCGTAGCCGCGGCCAAAGTTCGCTTCTGACAAGTCGCCTTCGATGAAATCGAAGCGATCGCGCGCACCGAATTTTTCAGTGATGCGTTTCGTTGTCGGAATCATCCCCGCCCAATCGACCGCGGTCACCCGCACTTGCGGCGACTTTTGAGCCACAGCGATTCCCCAGATTCCAGAACCCGCCGCGAGATCGATCACGCGTACTTTCTCTTCGGAGTTTGCGACCTTCAGGTGATCGGCAAGCTTCTGCGCGCCGGGGTAGCTCATCGGGATAATCGTCTCCACGAGTTGACTAAAAAATTCGGTGCCCTCGGTTTCCTGGTTCACGGCCACCGGCGGTCGCCCGTCGCGCACGATGTCGGCTAACCGCAGCCAGCGCGAAATCATTACCGGCAAAATCGATCCGAAAAATCCCGCGAGCGTGCCCGGCTTTTCGCTGATAAGAAAGGCCTGGCTCTCTGGCGTCAGAGAGTATCTCGATTGACGATCTTTCTTGAGCAATTCCAAGCCGACGAGCGCGTCCATGATTGCACGTAAACCTCGAGCAGACGCGCCAGTTTCTTTCTGCAGTTGCTCGACCGTTTTTGCTCCGCTTTCCAGAGTATCAAAAACTTTGTTGTTTACT
>DATARG010000157.1:0-3190 GCA_036264275.1 Candidatus Udaeobacter sp.
CATCAGTGTTGATTTGAAGAAGGGACTCGATTTCATGGCGACCGGCAATCTTGCCGGGATGGCTGGTTACTTGCTTGAAACCATCAGCAAACTCCCACGCGCGGGTGCGGACTTCGGCCTGATCTCAGCAAATACACCGCATATTGTCTTCGAAGAGGTGGCTTCCAGATCACCGATTCCCTTGATCAGTATTGTCGAAGCAACATGTGCTGCTGCCAAAACGCACAATCTGAAGCGACTGGCTTTGTTCGGCACACGCTACACAATGCAAGGTACCTTTTATCAGAAAGTCTTCTCGCGCGAAAGCATTGAACTTCTCGCACCCGACTCCGAGGACCAGGATTATATTCACGACAAATATTTCAGCGAACTGGTTCCCGGAAAATTTCTACCCGAGACCCGAGCCGGTTTGCTTGCCATTGTCGATCGGATGAAAGCAAAGAGGGAGATCGACGGTGTAATTCTTGCCGGAACAGAACTGCCCCTGATTCTACGCGATCCCGACCACAACGGGATTCCGTTTCTCAACACCACAAAGATTCACGTCGAAGCGGCAGTAGCTGAAATGCTTTCGTGAACGGGGTCCGAACGATCCGCAATCGACAAGGACAATCTGCACTAACACTGGGCGGTGAGGGTTTCGAACCCCCGACCCTCTCGGTGTAAACGAGATGCTCTACCACTGAGCTAACCGCCCCAATCGAGGAGAGTGATAAGTGATTAGTGAACGATGATGAGTCAAGCAAAGCATTTTTTGTGCTGAACTCGAGGCTGCGCTCAGGGCAATGGTACTTGACTAGCGAGCGAGATTTTCTCCAGACTCAGCGTCGTTCAAGGGATCCGAATCAGGCATCACTGCAAACTGTTCTGAACGGTCAATAAAGCAATCTCATCCGTAGGCTTAGTCACGGGCAAACGGTCCTCCTGTGGATAAGCAGCGCGGCGATGCAAAAGATTTTGTCATGCAAGCGGAAGAAAGGCTTGCTGCCTTTGTAGAACTCGAATCGGGGATGGGCGATGCGCGGATACGCGACTTCAGGGCAACTTGGCCAGGATCTTATCCATCTCGGAGGTCGTGAAAGCACGCATTGTCTGTGTGCGGATGTTACCCAGCATATCCGCAGTCAGCAAAACGCTGGCAGCCGTCTCGTCGTCCGGAGCCTCGAATACGCACACCTGGTCATATTGACCGAGCGTCCAATACATGTGCTTGACGCTCACCCCCTTTGACTGAACCTCGGTGGCCCAGTCGGCCAGCCGTTGCGTCGTTTCCTTGGCGGCTTGGATGCCCTTGTCGGTAAATTGCACCAAACTGATGTAGCTCGGCATGATGAATCCTGCGACTAATCTCTCCAGTCGAATTGTGCCGTGGCGAGTACGGGCATGCGTCGAGCGACGCGATAACTGCGCGCATCTGCGATGCAAGACTTTCTCGCGTTAAGTCGGTGCTTTGTCGTGCGCTGCTCGGTGAATCGCCGCTCCTCTCGACGTCGCTCACGAATTGTGCGATCGACGAGGACTCTAAACCTGCGTTCAATCCAATCTCCGCTGAATAACTGAATCATATTCATTGTTTCCTAGGTGCCGCGAGAAGTTTTCGCACGGGCATTGTTTGGTAATCTCGAAGCACACACACTTCGTATTACGCCTGGCATCTGGATGTGCCGCGCATCGAAGCCGAAGAGGCAAGCCCGAAAAGCGATCGCTTTCCTGGCGCCTGGCTAATCAGGACCGGTCGGGTTGTAATCTCACTTAGACATTGCTGAACGGTGAGTGATGACGCATGAATGTGGCAGCAATGAAAGAGCATTACTTCGAAGATTTGAAAATTGGTGATCGCTTCAAGTCTGAGTCGCTAAACGTGACGGAGAAGCAGCTGATCGAGTTCGCCCATAAATTTGATCCCCAAATGTTTCATCTGAGCCGCAAAGGCGCCGAGCGAACAATTTTCAAAGGCTTGATTGCCAGTGGCTGGCATACCGCTGCAATAACCATGCGGCTGTTTGTGCAAACGCTGAACTTCGCCGAAGGCGCAATTGGGCTTGGCGTGGATGAACTGCGCTGGCCTCATGTCGTGCGACCCGGCGACGTACTTACGGTTGAAACGGAGATCGTTGATCTGCGACCGTCGCGTTCTCGACCTGGCTACGGAATCATCCGTTTACGGAACGTGACGAAAAATCAGAGCGGCGAAATTGTTCAAACCATGCTGGCGAGCGCAATGATGCCGCGGCGGGAGCACCAAGGAGCAAAGACAAGAGAGCAACGCGTCAGGCGATCATCCTCAAGAGCGACGCAATAGGTGTGTTCGTCGGGAAATTCGACATCCCATTCAGCCAAGGCCGATTGCCGAGACGATCGGCGCGATTCTCATTTTTATCGCGCTCGCGAAATCCGCAGGCAACGGCGCTTCAAAATTCTTCCATTGGCTGGTGCGCGGATGGCGAAAGCCAAGCTTCCACGCATGCAACATTTGGCGCGGGAAATTTTTCGCAAACCGCGGGGCATAAACTTTATCGCCGAGCACAGAATGACCGAGATGATGAAGATGCACGCGAATTTGATGAGTGCGACCGCTGTGCAACCGGCATTCGATTAAGCTCGCCGTGTCGCTCGCGCGAATGACGCGATACTCGGTTTTGGCTGTTCGTCCACGGATCGAACTTACCTGCATTCGTTTACGATGGACGGGATGTCGTCCGATTTTTTCGTCAATAACGCCGGCGGGCTTGCGCAATTTGCCGGCGACCAGCGCGAGATAAATCTTTTCCACCGTGCGCGCGGCGAACTGTCTCGACAATTCCCGATGCGCCGTGTCATTCTTTGCTACCACCAGGCAGCCGCTTGTCTCCTTATCGAGACGATGAACGATGCCGGGTCGTTCTTTTCCGCCGACCCCTGACAGTCCGGCACAGTGACTGAGCAACGCGTTGACCAAAGTATGTTTGCGCTGACCGGCGCCAGGATGGACCGTCATGCCAGCCGGTTTGTTGATAACGATGAGATCGTCATCTTCGAAGAGAACATCCAGCGGAATCGGCTCTGGCCGGATGTCGACCTTCTCTGGCGGCGGCTCGGTAAGATCAATTTTGTCACCGACTCGGACAATTTGCCTTGGCCGACTGGTCCCGCCGTTAAGCCGAACGAACCCGCTCCGGATCAACTGCTGAAGGCGCGACCTGGAGTACTC
>DATARG010000166.1:0-2750 GCA_036264275.1 Candidatus Udaeobacter sp.
GCGCGCTTGGAACGCATTCCAGACGAGCCGGTCCAGGAACTGGTCATTGCCCTAGCAGGTCCGGCTGTGACTGCACTGATCGCGTTCGGTGCGTTCATCGGCGGTGGTTGGTGGGATTACCCGTTAAGCACGAAAAGCAGCATTCCGGACCTGTTGATCACGATGAACGTTATGTTGCTTCTGTTTAACCTGCTGCCAGCCTTTCCAATGGACGGAGGCCGAGTATTACGCGCACTACCCGCTACGCACATGAGTTATGCCCGCGCCACTCAAATTGCCGCAACCGTCGGCCAGGGCTTTGCATTCGTCTTTGGCTTCCTAGGACTGCTCTGGAATCCATTCCTGCTTTTCATCGCCCTGTTTGTTTACATTGGCGCGACGCAAGAGGCGGCGCTGGCGCAGATGAGGGATGTCTCGCGCCGATTTCCAGTTTCCAGCGCGATGGTGCGCGAGTTCCGCACGCTGGCCGTAGACGCGACGCTCGAAGAAGCAGTGGATGCATTGCTTGCGACTTCGCAGCACGATTTTCCGGTCATGGACGCAACCGGGAACGTCGCCGGTTTACTCACCCGTCACGATCTAATCGCGGCATTGCGGAAAAACGATCCGACTCTTCGCGTCGGCGACGTTATGCGGCGCGACATTCCGACGGTCACAACCGGCACACGATTTGAGGATGCCTTTCGCATCATGCAAGAGAGCGACTGCCCGGCGGTGCCTGTGCTGGATCGCATGAAACGGCTGGTCGGCTTGCTTACTCCAGAGAACGTCACGGAATTAATGATGGTTCAATCCGCAATGCCGCAGCGCCGCGTTTTGTAGGGCTGTAGCGTCCGCTGTCCTCAGCGGAGACCGGCGGGACCGTTCGCGTTCGCAAAGAAGATGCGCTGAGGACAGCGCACACTACAGCAGAGGCCAATCAGCTCCAACGTTTGTCAAGAGCTGATGCGCATCGGCATTATCACGTAGAGGAATGGCGTTTGAATTTTCACAACACCCGGGCTCATCTCGTCGATTAGATCGAGAAACACTTCGTCCTCCGTGAGCGCACGCAACGGTGCCATCAGAAATTCTGGATTGAATGCGATAGAAAACTCGCGCCCCTTATACGGAACCGCCAGTGATTCCTTCGCTTCACCGACCTCCGGCGTGTTCGCGGTAATATCGAGATTGTTCTTACTGAAATTCAGCTTCACCGAGTGCGACTTGTCACTGGCCAGAAGCGAAACGCGCCGCAGTGAATTTAAAAACATTTCGCGTTCGAGTTTTACGCGCTCTTTCGCCTCGCCTGGAATCACCTGGCGATAGTTCGGATAATTGCCTTCGATCAATTTGGAGACGAGCAGCGTCTTGTTGAGATCGAATGCAATCTGGCCATTGCTCATGCTCACCTTCACGTCGCCATCATCGGTAAGCAGACGCTGCAATTCCGTGACCGCTTTGGTTGGAATAATCAAGTCCGATTCGTGGCTTCGCGGGAATTCCAATTCAATTTCCGCCATAGCGAGGCGGCGCCCGTCTGTCGCCACCAGTGTGAGCTTATTGTCCTTAAAACTGAACAAAACTCCGTTGAGGACGTACCGGGTTTCATCGGTAGAAATCGCGTAGGAAGTTTTGCGCAAACCGTCGCGCAAATCCTTCTGACGCATCGTGACGACTTTCGCGCCCTCGAATTTGGGCAGTGGTGGAAATTCGTCTTCCGGCAACCCAAGAATTTTGAAGAAACTCTGGCCGCTACGGATGGACGCGGCGTTTTTGCCATCGACGTCGATTTGAATCTCGCTGGACGGCAGTTCGCGGATGATGTTGAAAACACGCCGCGCGGGGAGCGTGGTTGCTCCTGCTTTGTCCACATGCGCTTCGCAAGTGCCGCGCACGCCGACATCCAGATCGGTGGTTGTTAGATACAATTCGGTCTCGTTAGCCTGCAGCAAAACGTTCGAAAGAATTGGCAGCGTTGTGCGCGTGCTCACTACGTTTTGCACCTGTTGCAGGGCTTCGAGCAGTTTTTCCTTGGTAACGCTAAATTTCATGGTGACCAACAAGCAGCCTAAGATGTAAAGCCTTCGATTTTGTTCGGCAACCGCAATCTCTCATCTCTGGCCCTTGTAGGCTTGCATGCGCTGGAACTCCTACCGCTGGAGAGAGCTGTCGATGTAGGAGATCGTCTGGCGAATGTTGTCCTGCTCGGCTATTCGTTTCTTCACCAGCTTGCAGGCGTGCAGCACAGTGCCATGGTCGCGTCCGCCAAACGCGTCGCCGATTTCATTCAAGGAGGCTTTCGTGAGTTCGCGTGCGAGATACATCGCAACCTGACGTGGAAAAGCAATGCTGGCCGGGCGTCGCTTACTCGTCATATCGGCAAGGCGCACGTCAAAGTGTTCGGCTACACGCCGCTGAATTTGTTCGATCGTGATCGATTGCCGTCCTTCTTCCTGCAGAATGTCCTTCAGCAAATGCTCCACCGTTTCTTTGGTTAGTTCCTTGCCGCTGAGGGATGCAAACGAAGCGACACGCATGAGCGCGCCCTCCAGACGACGCACGTTGGTGCGGATACGGGTGGCGAGGAATTGGAAAACGTCTTCATGCAATTTGATCTGCATGGTGTCCGCCTTTTTCCGCAGAATGGCGAGACGCGTTTCGATGTCGGGCGGCTGAAGCTCGGCGGTTAGCCCCCATTCAAACCGCGAAACCAAGCGGTGCTCCAGATTTGCGATTTCCGAAGCGGGCCGGTCGCTGGAGAGGACGAT
>DATARG010000173.1:0-4394 GCA_036264275.1 Candidatus Udaeobacter sp.
AGTGCGTTAGAGTCCGCCTCATATTCTTCCGCCAATTCGCAAACAATCTCGCCCACTGTTCGTCCGTCACATCGCGAAAGAATTTCGCGCGCGGTTTCGTTTAGTTCGACCACACCTTCGGGGTAAAGCAGCACGCTTTTGCCCGTGATAGAATCGATTTGTAACCGAACGCCTTTCGCCAGGCTCGGCCTGGCCGAATCAAGAATTGTTGTGGCATTCATTTAAGCAGGATCGGCGATGTCCGGGCCACCGTAGCCGTGATGAATTGCATCAAGGAGAGACCAGAGCACATCGCATTTGAACTCGAGGGCGCGCAAGGCTTTCCGTTGAAGCTCCGGCGTGTCGCAATAGCCCAAGGTAATTGCGAGCGCCTCGTGAGAATCGCGTCGCGCTTGTGTGACTCGGCGACGAAAATAATCGAGTCCGCGAGGATCAATCCATGGATAGAATTGTTCGAAGGCTGCAAGCCGGGCCGTCATCAGATCCGGCGCAAAAAGCTCAGTCAGCGACGACGCGATTGCGATGGGCCACGGCTGATTGCGCGCGGAATTCACATATGCATCCACGGCAAACCGCGCCCCCGGCAACAGATGACGGTTATCGAGTAGCTCGTCTGGCGACAGTCCGCACGCCTCACCAAGTCGCAGCCACGCTTCGATCCCGCCTTCTGCGGAGGGGCTGCCTCCCGCGGGCCCGTCTTCGCCTCGTGTCGCAAGTGGTCCGCCCTCCATCGCTTTGGGCGTCACCCCATCGTGATCGAGAATGCGATGAATCCAAGTGCGTCGCACTTCGCGCACCGGACAGTTGGCTAGAATCGCTGCGTCTTTAATAGGAATGTTTCGCTGATAATAAAACCGATTAGCTACCCAGCCGCGCAGCGCTTCAGCCGAAAGCCGGCCTTCGTTCATCGCCACATGAAACGGATGTTTGTCGTGATAAGCGCGCCTGCCAATCGCCTGTAATTTCTCGACAAAGGTCTCGCGGTCCCAAAGCTCAGCGATCATAAACAATCTTCTAGAAACGATACAAATGTCATTCTGAGCGAAGCGAAGAATCTCTGATCAACATGACAGCGGTTTTACAATACGATCTCCAGTCCATCGCGCGCGACCTCGATCCCTGCCTGCTCGAGTTTTTCGCGCTCCGGAGAGCCTGGCATCAGGATCGGGTTCGTGTTGTTGATATGCGTGTAAATCTTCCGACGCGCGGGCAAACGGTGCAAGAAATCAAGACTAGCGCCCCGGATCGGCAGATGATTCATTTCGCGCGCGCTGCGGGCACCCGGCCGCACAACTGCAAGTTCATTGTTACTCCAGAACGTGCCGTCGAACAAAATCACGTCCGAGTCGGCAGACGCTTCATACAATTCACCGGTAAGCTCGCCAACCGCTGGCGCGACTAACGCCATCCGGCCTGACGCTTCGTCCAAAAACTGAAACGCGACGCTATGTGGCAATTCGATCGCGCGAAATTCGATACTGCTGTTCAATGATTGAAAATCTGAACTGACCTTTCGCCATTCGATTCCGCAGAAGCGCGTAAGAACGTGATCAAGCCATTCGAGCGCAGCTCGGGTTTCATCCGTAGCGTAAACGACGAGTGGCTTCTCCTGTTGGCGCAGGAGCAATAAGCCCAGGGCATGATCGATATCTGCATTGGTCAAAAGAGCGCCTGCGATCGGACTGTTGCGCGATGCGTCGCCTCGCGGTTGCAATCGCGTCGTGCTTTCGATTTGTCGGGACAAATCAGGCGAGGCATTTATTAACCAGTTCTGAAATTCTTCAGAGTCGCTACTGATCGCGAGACTTGATTGCGTTTGCGGGTCAATTTTTCCATTGCGCGCTGCGACGCAGTTTACACAGGCGCAGTTCCATTGCGGCAAACCGCCACCGGCTGCGCTGCCGAGGATGTGGATCCGAATCAACCGGAGTTCCGCAGTGCTTTAATATCGTTTCGATCAAACCGCGCCTGCATAACACGTGCACTCGAAAAAGATCGGCACGGTCTTGAGCATAGGTTTGATCCAGCGCTTTTTGTTTCGCCTCATAAATCCCATGGGTGTCATAGGTCTACGGTCCATTCGGGTCAACTCTATTTTTTGATGAAGCTGATGTCTCCGCTGCGTTCCACGCGAGCGACTCGGATATTAGAAAGGTCGTCCGTATGTACGCTCAGACGCATGTCTTCGTCCAAATCATGCATTGAGATGTGGTTGCGCCACATCATGGCTAGGTCGCATTCTCCATGGCGCACGATAACATCAGGCCTGCCTTTGACTAGAATCCCAAACCCATGGGAATAGAAGGTGAGAAACGCGAAGACGCGATGGAGCACCACCAAAACCATGCCCCCGCCGAGCGTCGCAAAAAAAGCCGCCGAGCCGTTAATGGCTCGAGAAAGTACTGCGGCGAGAATGACAAGCAGGACTGCGTCGAACGGCGTTTTCCGCGAGAGTGAGCGTTTGTGTCCAACGCGCACTGTGGCCAGGGTCACAAGAAAAACAATGATCCCACGTAGCGAAATCTGAACGAAGGTTAAATCCTTCGGTTCGACACCGAGGCCCAGCAGGGTTTCAAAAGAATTCCAAAATGCATTCATAGGTAGGATTTTACCGCCGGAAATGGCATTGTCGCGCCGGTGTGCCGGACCAGCGACGCTTGCGCGAGAAACCTTCGCGTGGCATAAGACCACGCTCACCCAGTCTTCAAACTGATCCAGCACACGAGTTTTATGCCAACAGCGTCACCTCCATCTCGCGATGTCGCACTGGAAACGCGCTTTTTTTGGGAGCGTTTCCAAAAGCCAATTATCGCGACGGCGATCATCGTCCTGCTCGCAGCTATTACATTTACGGGGTATCGATTTTATTCCGACAAACGAGCGGCGGCTGCCTCGGCTGCTTTAGCGGGCGCGAATACCGCGCAAGAGTACGAACAGGTAATCGCTGGTTACGGCAATACGCCCGCCGCCGCTGATGCATATATTTTGCTCGCCGAAGCACAGCGGAAGGAAAAGAAATTCGCTGAGGCGAACAAGACGCTCGAAACTTTCATCGCGAAGTACCCCCAGCATGAGTTTGTGAGTACGGCGAAGATGGCCATGGCGGCTAATCTGGATTCGATGGGTAAGACCGATGACGCATTGAAGATGTATCAACAGGTAGCTTCCGCTTATCCCAACAGTTACGCCGCACCGCTAGCCATGCTGTCGCAGGTGTACATTTTGAAGTCGAAAAATCGGAACGACGACGCGCGGCGCATCTGTGAAACCATGCTCACACAATTCCGAACGAGTTTTTGGGCCGGCGAGGCGATGCAGCAACTGCGCTTGCTGAAGCCGATTACGACGTCGACGCCGCCACCGGCGGCGGCGGCCGTGCCAAATGTCCCGCCGATGTTAGCGGTTCCTGCGGCGCCAGCGCCGCAAGCTCCGCCCGCGCCAAACCAGTCGCAAGGCGGGCCTTCGCCAAAAAAACCGTAGAGGATGTTCTAGCCACCGGCCTGTAGCCAGTGTTGGGCTGTGCTGCCGTTTATATCATGCGAGGCGGCCCGTAGGGCCCGTCGCTACAAGCGATTATGCTACGGATTCGCCTAACGCTTGGAGAACTGGAACCGCTTCCGTGCGCCGGGGTGTCCGGATTTTTTTCGCTCTTTCATGCGCGGATCGCGACGTAGCAAACCCTCTGATTTGAGCGAGCCTCGCAAGTTTGCGTCGACCTGAAGAAGGGCACGCGCGATCGCGAGCTGCGCCGCGCCGGCCTGACCCATAATGCCTCCGCCATTGGCGTGAATAAACACGTCATAAGTGTTAACCGCCTTGGCATTCTGAAGAGGTTGCAACACCACATTCTGCAACGGCACAGTCGGAAAATAATCCTCGAAGCCCCGACCGTTGATATCGATCTTTCCACTGCCCGCCATCATGCGAACATTTGCGACTGATGTCTTGCGGCGACCTGTGGCAATGAATTCCTCAGCTTGTGGCATAGATCTGGACCTCTAAAGTTTGATAGGTTCGGGTTGTTGCGCTGCGTGTGGATGCAAATCGCCGCGATACACTTTTAACTTGCGATAAACATTCCGACCGAGACGATTGTGCGGAATCATTCCGCGGACGGCGCGCTCGACCAGCAATTCAGGATGGCGAGCACGGCGCGCCCGGACACTTTCAGACTTATGCCCACCGACGTAACCGGAAAAACTCATATAACTCTTTTGTTCTTCTTTCTTTCCGGTGAGCCGGACTTTTTCGGCATTAATGACAATGACAAAATCTCCGGTGTCGACGTGTGGCGTGAAAATGTTTTTTTCTTTCCCACGCAACAAGTTGGCAGCCTTCACCGCGACGCGCCCGAGTACCTGGTCTTGGGCGTCAATGACCCACCACTTGCGCGG
>DATARG010000183.1:0-2921 GCA_036264275.1 Candidatus Udaeobacter sp.
GTTCATCTCGCTCGTGAATGGCGATAGCCATGGCTGCCTCGCCGACATTTTTGATCGCAGCGAGGCCATAACGAATGGCATTACCCTGTAGCGGCGCTCTATGAGCGCCGTGTTCCTCGTCTTGGCGGTCATAGACCGTCGCTACAGTTTCCGGTGTGAATTTCAAGCCGCTCTTGTTGATGTCTGGCGGCAGAATAGAAACGCCCATCCGTTTGCATTCGCCGACGAAAACCGAAATCTTTTCCGTGTTATTGATTTCGTTACTCAGCAAACCGGCCATGAATTCCACCGGATAATGCGCCTTCAGGAAGGCCGTTTGATAACTGATCACGCCATACGCCGCGCTGTGACTTTTGTTGAAACCGTAACCCGCGAATTTTTCCAGCAAATCGAAGATCGCATTCGCTTTTTTGTCGGAAATCTTGTTTGTGCGTGCGCAGCCTTCGATGAAATTTTTCCTCTCTTTGGCCATCTTCTCCTTGTCTTTCTTGCCCATGGCGCGCCGGAGAAGGTCGCCCTGCGCAAGCGAATAGCCGGCAAGTTTGCTCGCGGCAGCCATCACCTGTTCCTGATAAATCATCACGCCGTAGGTGTCGGCGCAGATGCTCTCGAGCAGCGGATGCAAATATTTGATCGGCGTGATCCCCTTTTTCGCTTTCACGTATTCCGGGATGAGTTCCATCGGACCGGGCCGGTATAGAGCGATTAACGCGATGATGTCGTCGAGCTTTTTTACGTCGAACTGCTTCGAGAGACTGGTCATGCCGCCGGATTCCATCTGGAACAGGCCGATGGTTTCGCCGCGGTTATAGAGCGCGAAAGCAGCGGCATCATTAAGCGGAATGTCTCTTAACGAAAAATCCTGGTCGCGTTTGCGAATCAGCGTGAGCGTATCCTCGATAACAGTCAGCGTTTTCAATCCGAGGAAATCCATCTTCAGCAGACCCAGGTCGTTGAGCGGTCCCATGGCGTACTGGCTGATCACGTCGTTGCCTTTCACGTCGTGACAAAGCGGGATGTAGTCGGATAAATCTCGGTCGGCGATGACTACGCCTGCTGCGTGCACGCCAGCATTGCGCGACAAACCTTCAAGAACTTTGGCGTGCTCAAACAGTTGCCATGTCGCTGGCTCGGTGGCGATTGCGCGTTTCAGCTCCGCGTTTTTCGCCACGGCTCCATCGAGCGTAATGTTCAGCTCGGTGGGAATCATTTTCGCAATTCGATCAGCATCGCGATAGCTCCACCCGAGCACACGCCCAACGTCGCGCACAACGCTCTTCGCCTTGAGCTTGCCGAATGTGATGATCTGCGCCACGCGCCGCTCACCATATTTCTGGCGCACGTATTCGAGGACTTCCCCCCGACGCGCTTCACAGAAATCGACGTCAATATCGGGAGGCGAAACACGATCAGGATTCAAGAATCGCTCGAAAATCAGGCCAAACTGAAGCGGATCGATGTCCGTGATGCCAAGGACGAACGCTACAATCGAGCCGGCAGCCGACCCGCGTCCAGGACCAACCGGAATCCCCTTTTCCTTCGCGAAATGAATGAAATCCCAAACGATGAGGAGATAGCTAACGAACCCTGTTTTCTCTAGGACGCCGAGTTCGTAATCGAGCCGCCGGTTCAGTTCCGGATCCGCCATTGCTCGTTCGCCGTAGCGCGCGCGCAAACCATCGTAACAAAGCTCCCGCAAATATTCCTCCCGCGTTTTGCCGGCCGGCACTGGATACTCCGGATATTTCGAATGCCCAAACTCGAGGTCGAGGTGACAACGTTCGCCGATTTGCAACGTATTGGTGATCGCCTCCGGAAAATCGCGGAACAGCTGCTGCATTTCGGCCGGCGATTTGAAATATAATTCCGGCAGATAATGCATCCGGCTTTCGTCTTGAACCATTTTACCGGTGCCGATGCAAAGCATCACGTCGTGCGCCTCGTGGTCGCTTCGGCGAAGAAAATGCACGTCATTCGCCGCCACCAAGCCGACGCCCAAGTCTCGCGCAATCTGCACCAGCGCGACATTGCACGTTTTTTGCTCTTCCATTCCGTGATCGTGCAATTCGACGAAGAAATGTTCCGCGCCGAGGATATCCCGATATTGGGCGGCGCTTTGTTTTGCTTTCTCAATATTATTTGCCTGGATCGCGCTGTTGATTTCGCCCGCCAGACAGCCGCTCAATCCGATCAAACCCTCTGAGCGCGCCGCCAACATCTCCTTGTCGATTCGCGGTGCGTAATGAAATCCATCCAGATGCGCTGCCGTCACCAGTTTCACGAGATTGCGATAGCCAGTTTCGTTTTCGGCCAACAACGTGAAGTGATGCGCCGATTCCCGCCGCGATGGTGGGCGGTCCTTATGTGATCCCGGCGCCACGTAAACCTCACAACCGATGATCGGTTTCACCCCCGCGCGCTGCGCTTCCTGATAGAATTCGATCGCGCCAAATAAATTGCCGTGGTCGGTCATTGCCACGGCAGGCATCTTGAATTCCGCGGCTTTTTTCATCAGCTCCTTCATTCGAATACTTCCATCCAGCAGCGAATATTCAGTGTGCAGATGAAGGTGAACGAAGGAGTCGCGAGACATCAGGTTTGAGTATTAAGCGCCAGAAAAAATTGGCAAATTCGCCACGCATTCGACCTGTCCTTCCGAGCAAGGTCGACAAATTCCGTCGCAAAACGAACGTGGCGATTCGGGGATTTTTTGGGTGGATGGGTCTCCGCTTCAGCCGACAATGCGATTTCAAAAATTCGTGATTGCATTCGGGTCAGGCAATTGCTATGAGAGCGCGTGCTGCGGTTGGCTTTCGATTGCAAAGCGCCACCGATGCCAAGGTTACTGCGACATGAAAAAATTAGAGGCCATCATAAAACCGTTCAAGCTCGAAGAGGTTAAAGAAGCGCTCGCAGAGCTT
>DATARG010000213.1:0-3011 GCA_036264275.1 Candidatus Udaeobacter sp.
AGCGGCGTATAGACCGCCGGCTTGGGATCTTCGCCTAACGAGTTGTATTTTCCGTCGGGCACAACGCCGACGATTTCGAAGAATGGATCCTTAGGCCCGTGCCAGTTGAAGCGCCGGCCGATGGGGTCCTGTCCGTTGAAGAACTTCTTCACGAACGTCTGGTTGACGATCGCGAAACGGCTTTCCTTTTTGTTTTCGTCATCACGAAAATCGCGGCCGCGCAATGGAATTCCCATGACATCGAAATAACCTGGGCTGCTCTCAATGGGAATCGCGATGGGTAAAGTGCTCGAGCCTTTGAACTCGGCGCCCTCGATATAAATTGTGCTGTCATTGTAATTCAGACCGAGCGGAAGGTAATCAGTCAGCGCCGCGTTTTCGATTTGCGGCAACTCACGCGCATGCTCGAGCACTTGTTTCTGAAAAGCGCGGCCGCGTTCTTCGTTATAACCTTGCAAGCTGACATCGAACGAAATCGCGACCGCGTTTTCCGGATTGAATCCCGGCCGCATCTTCTGAGCAGCTTGCAGACTGCGCACAATGAGGCCGGCGCTGATGAGCAGAATCAACGAAAGGCTGACTTGCGCGATAACGAGCAAATTGCGCAAACGCGAGCGACGGAACCCGCCCATCGATGATTCGTCTTTCAACGCGGGCACAAGTTGCGGCTTCGACGATTGCAACGCCGGAACGAGGCTGAACAAAATTCCCGTTGTGATCGATAGGACGAGCGCAAAGGTGAGCACGCGCCAGTCAGTGCGCAGATCGAAGAGCAAAGTAACATCACTCGGCAAGCGAATGCCTCGCACAGCGCTGTTGATTGCGGTGGCAAGGAGCACGCCGGCCAGACCTCCGCTGAGCGAAATGAAAAGACTCTCAGTGAGCAGTTGTCTCATCAGGCGTGGCCGACTTGCACCGACCGCGAGTCGCACGGCGATCTCCCGCCGCCGTTCCGTTGCACGCGTGAGCAGCAGATTGGCAAGATTCACGCAGGCCAGCAAAATCACGAGCGCACCCACGGCCGCAAGCAGTCCGGTAAAAGCGAAGACCGAATTCGCAATATCCGGAATGAACAAGCCAGGTTTCCCGAGTCGAATGCCGCGGCCGACATTCTCTGGATAATCCTGTGCGAGTTTCGCAGTCAATGTCTCGAGCGCCGCCTTCGCTTGCGCGACCGACACGCCGGGCTTCAATCGGCCGACAGTGAAAAGATTGTTTGAGTCGCGCTTGTCGAGCCACCTGCTCCCGGGCTCAATCGTCTTCGCCATCATCACTGGAACGAACATCTCCGGATCGTAGGCAACCTCAGTTCCAATAAATCCTTTCGGCGCGACGCCGATGACAGTGAACGGGCGGCTATTGAACTCAACCGTCTTGCCTACCATCTGCGGATCGCCGCCGAAGCGGCGTTGCCAGCAGTTGTAACTAATGACGGCAACGGGATGTGAATCAGGCGTCTGATCTTCTTCCGGTAAGAATGAGCGCCCCAGCATCGGCTTCACGCCTAGAACATCGAAGTAGTTTCCGGAAACGAGATATCCCCAGACGCGCTGACTGGAGTTGTTGACGGTGAGACTGCTGACGGTGACGCGATAAACAAACAGACCCGAGAAGACGGTGTTACGATCGCGGTAGTCTTTGTAATTTAAATATGACTGCAGCGACCATTCCGCGCCGTTGTGCAGTGTGCCGTAAAGTTCAACTAATTGAGAAGGCTCCTTCACCGCGAGCGGCCGCAGCAAAGCCGTATCGACTAGGCTGAAGATCGAAGTATTAGCCCCGATGCCGAGCGCCATGGAAATGATGGCAAGCATGGCAAAGCCGGGTTGTTTCATGAGTTGGCGAAAACCGAAGCGAATATCCTGTAGAAGTGTTTCCATAAGCCGCGTGCGGTTCTGCATAGTGAGATGCAGCGCGGACGCGCTTTGGATTCAGAAAATGTCAGCGCTTCTCAGATTGCCAATTCTCAGACTAATCTTAGATCACACATGAGTCTCGATACGCAGACGAAACTGGCGATCTACCGGCACTTTGCCGAGACCGGGCAGAGGCCGTCGCTGCAGGTCGTATCTGAACGTGTTGGTGCCGACGTCAGCAGCGTTCGTGAAGCCTATTTTAGGCTACGCGCGCAGCGAGTGTTGGTGTTGGAACCCGATGGAGCGTCTATTCGGATGGCTCCCCCATTTTCCGGCGTACCGACCCAACATGTCGTAATCGTCGATGAAACGAAGTATTTCGCTAATTGCGCCTGGGATTCATTCGGCATACCGGCGGCGCTGCATCGCCCGGGGCGCGTTCATTCGCGCTGCGAACAATCCGGTGAATCGCTCAATCTGGAGATTGGCTTGGATGGTCCGGCGCGCTGCAGTTGGCTCTTTCATTGCCTTGTTCCCGCCGCCAAGTGGTGGGACAACATCGTTTTCACCTGAAACAACATGCTTTTCTTCCGGTCGGAAGAACGGGTTCGTGAATGGTGCGCCGCGCGTAATTATCCCATGCGGCCGCTCGTCACAATGGACCAGCTATGGACGCTCGCGACGACCTGGTATTCAACGCGCTTACAAGAGAACTCGCGGCGTCCGCAAGCGGATGAAATGAGTTCCATCTTCGCCGGTCTCGGCTTAGGGGGGCGACTTCTGGAACCCGCAAGCGGATAGTTTCGGCTAACGAATTCGTTTCCAGATTGAAACTCGCTCGTTCCCGCCCTTACTCGCTGCCTCCTTCGCAGCTTTAACTTCTGTGTCACTCATCCCGTTCGCTCCTTTCTGAAATTCGGACCTCTGACGTCTGACCTCCGCTTATGATCCAGGCGCCAGCTAATTGCGAATTTTTTCCGCGCCGCGACGAATCTCTCCGCGGTATTGCTCTGTATTTGTCGATGATTCAAAGAATTCGCACCCGAATGATTTTTACCTCTTACGTCCTAACTTCTTCCATAAAGACGAAACTGTTACTGCTCCTGATTCGTTTTTTGGCTCCCAGACTAAAAAGAATTCCTCTATACTCTCCAC
>DATARG010000222.1:0-6516 GCA_036264275.1 Candidatus Udaeobacter sp.
GCTCGGGGTTTTGACGAAATGTTTGAGCGGCGGCTTTCACCGCCTTTTGATCGCGCGGGGTAAAGGCGCGCAGGGCGTGTTGCACGCGATTACCAAGTTGGCCAAGAACAACGTCTGGAATGTCCAGCGGGTTCTGGCTGACAAAGTAAACACCGACGCCTTTCGAACGGATCAGTCGCACCATCTGCTCAATTTTCTGTTCAACTGCCGGCTCGATGTCCGTGAACAGCAGATGCGCTTCATCAAAAAAGAAGACCAGCTTCGGTTTCTCTGGATCACCGATTTCAGGAAGATTTTCAAACAACTCCGACAACATCCAGAGCAGAAACATCGCATAAACTTTCGGCGACTTTTGCATCAGCTTATCGGCAGCGAGAATGTTGACGACGCCTCGCCCATTTTGCGTTTGGATCAGATCTTCGAGGTTAAGCGCAGGCTCACCGAAAAATTTGTCTGCTCCCTGCGATTCCAAGGCGAGGAGGTTGCGCTGGATCGTCCCGGCGCTGGCGGCGGAAATATTTCCATATTGAGTCTTAAATTGGTCGGCATTATCCGCGACGTATTGAAGCATCGCGCGCAGGTCCTTGAGATCCAGAAGGAGCAAACCGTTATCATCGGCGATTTTGAAAACCATGTTGAGCACGCCCGCCTGCGTGTCGTTTAGATCGAGCAACCGGCTGAGCAACAGCGGGCCCATTTCCGAGACTGTCGCGCGCACCGGATGTCCCTGCTCGCCGAATACATCCCAGAACACTGCCGGGCAGGCTTCGCCGCCGAAATTGTCGATCTTAAGCTCCTTTGCCCGCTCGACGACTTTTGGATTGTTCGCGCCCGCCTGGCTCAAGCCGGCGAGATCGCCTTTAACGTCTGCCATGAACACGGCCACACCACGGGCACTGAAATTCTCCGCAAGCGTTTGCAGCGTGACCGTTTTTCCGGTCCCCGTCGCGCCGGCAATCAAGCCGTGGCGGTTCGCCATCTTAGGCAGCAAAAAAATCGGCTCCTTCGATTGCGCAACGAGAATGGGTTCGGCCATAATTTTAATTTACGATTTTGCCAACGGCACCGCGATTGTCCAGCACTCGCAGGGCAACGCTCGAAAAAAGGCAAGTCAACAACCGCGCCTAACGTGCGCGCCTGTGCCAGGCACCGAGGACCGCGCCACTGATTGCAAAATTCACGAACGGCCGACCCATGTCGATCAAGATGAGCGGCCACTGGTTAGTCTCAAAAGATGAGAACACGGCGATCGTCGCGTGTTCGACGAAAAGAAAGGCGAACCAACAGAGGAGCGCGACTTTCAAACCGGAAACCGCGCTGGTGGCATTGAGGCGAGCGATCAGCCACGCCAGTGCATAATTCACAATGATTGCGGTGACAACCGCCAAAAGGTAAGCGCCTACGCTGTGAGTGCGCTCAATATCGGTCATTGTGCGGGCGTGAAGGTTGAGCCACTTCTCGCCAAAGATTGTGTACCAAGCCCAACCGACGATCTGGTGTACGACAACTAAAATCCAAACAGCTGGCTGGTTGATCTTGTTGCTCATTTGCGTCAGTACAAATCAATACAAGTATGGTTTCGAGAGTGGAAATGCATTTTTGATCAGTTCCACGCGCGGTTTTGTGTGATCCGCAAGAATTACTTCCACCACGTCGAAGCGGAAAAGAATGTCGGGGCTATCGAGCATTCGTAGCCACGCCAGCGCGCCGCGTGAGATTCGCCTTCGTTTTTCTCTGTCCACTGCTGCAAATGGTCGACCGAAATCTTCGCGCGTCCGCGTTTTCACTTCGATAAACACCAGCGTGTCGTTATCGCGGCACACAACGTCGATTTCGCCGCCACTGCGTCCGCGGAAATTGCGGAACAGAACCTTGTAACCGCTACGCTTCAGGAATCGGCACGCTAGTTTCTCGCCGCGGGCGCCGCGCTGGAGATGACCGGATCTGGATGATTTCGCCCAGGGCAAGAAGCGGTTGCGCCACCGGTTCGAAAGATCGGCGATGGATCGGGCAAGGTCCGAATTCATGAAGCTTCAATAGATGCAGTTCTGTTCCGTAACCCTTGTGCTGGCTGAAACAATACTGTGGGAACTGAGAGCAAAAGTCACGCATGATCCGGTCTCGCGTGACCTTGGCGATCACGCTCGCCGCAGCAATGCTCAGGCTGATGCAATCGCCATCGATGATTGCTGTCTGCGGAAGTGGAAAAGGAACGACGGGCAAACCGTCGATCAAAACGTGGTCAGGCGGTTCGAATAACGCTTCAATCGCAAGACGCATGGCACGATGGCTCGCGCGGAGGATGTTAATCCGATCAATCTCAACAGAATCGACAATGCCGACGGTCCATCTGATTTCGGGATTCGAAATCAGTTCGCAATAGATCTCCTCGCGTAATTCCGGCACGAGTTGTTTGGAATCGTTGAGACGACGATGTCGAAATTTTTCCGGAAGAATCGCCGCAGCGGCAACAACCGGCCCCGCTAGCGCTCCACGCCCGGCTTCGTCAATTCCCGCAATACGCGAGACCCCTGTGATGCGGAGCTTTTTTTCGTACCGAAATCCGCACCGCCGATAGGACATCGATGCAAATCTTCGACAGATTTGCACGAGGTGACAAGTGATGAGTGACAGGAGATGAGAAAAAATTGCAGGACGTTTGACTCGCTCGCTCCCGCTCTAACGAGCCGCCCATCTATGTCGCTCGCGTCCCCGCCGCTCCATTGTGTGAGAGGTCATCCGACGGCGTCTGACAGCGACGCCGTAACAGGTCGATCACTCTCTGACTGCCGTCGCTTCCTTGCCTTTGCGGGTGCGAAGATAATTTAGTCTTGCGCGGCGAGCGCGGCCTTTTTGTTCCACTTCCACTTTTGCGACGCGGGGCGAATGCAGCGGAAAAACCCGCTCGACGCCCTCGCCGTACGAAATGCGGCGCACGGTGAAAGTTTCGTTGAGCCCGCGACCCTTCCGGCCGATCACTACGCCGGCAAAGATCTGGATCCGTTCCTTGTCTCCTTCTACGACGCGCGTGTGCACGCGCACGCTGTCGCCAACGGAAAACGGTGTGGCATCACTTTTCTGCTGTTCCTTCTCAATGGTATCGATGACCTGATTCATAAGCTTCTCGCCAGCCGCGCGGCTGCGGGCGCACACTCTCATTCGAAGGCACTGTTTTTGCAACCCGAAATCGCCAACTATTTGAGCGCGAGCGCGAAGCGCAAGCAGCAGCAGGACAACATCAGAAAATCTGTGAAAATCTGCGGGACCTGTGGCTAATTCCTGTTCTCATTGCGCCCGTAGCTCAACTGGATAGAGCGTTGGCCTCCGGAGCCAAAGGTTGTGAGTTCGATCCTCGCCGGGCGCATAGCCTGAGTACTTTCGCAAATATTAAGTCGTTGCACCGGTTTGCAGAACGATCAGGCCGGCAACATTTGGGCGCTCAACAATTGGAAGCCGATTTTGACGTCGACGTCTGCTGCAATCCCGGTGGCGATGGCGCGGCGATTTTCGTTGGCCTGGCCGCCCCGCCCGCTAGCCAAGCGCATTGACAATTAAATAAAAACGGCGGAAGCGCACCCGGTTCGCCCAGTCTGCAGCATACATTCGAGCTCAGAATTTCGGCCGTTAAACAAACGGGCTTCCCCAAGCTTTGGTCAGTGACGACGCGGTTACCCTGATTTACGTGACTTCGTTCGCGCGAAAATCCCTACGCGAGCGCTTCTAACCGGCTGAGCAGATCCTTTTTGCTTGCAACTCCGATGACCTGGTCGCGCAGTTGGCCGTTCTTGAAGAATAGCAGCGCCGGAATCGCCCGAATGTTGTACTTGAAGGAGAGACTCTGGTTGTCGTCCACGTTTACTTTCGCAACTTTGACAGTGCCCGCTTTTTCACGCGCGATCTCGTCCAATAGCGGAGCAATCATTTTGCATGGACCGCACCATTCCGCCCAAAAATCAACGATCACAGGTTTGTCGTCCTGCGTCAGTTCACGGTCAAAATTCGATTCGTTAAGTGTGATAGTCTCAGAATTTTCCATAGCTAAGAAAAATACGTCCAAATCTGAATAATCAAAATCACTGCTGAAACGCCAAGGAGCATCCAGTACAGCACCATGGACTTTTTCTCCACAGATGCCACAGCAATCGGCGGATTTTGTGGAATTACGCTAGGCATCGCTATCAGCGGCTGAGTCTTTTTCTGAGCTGATCGCAATGGCTCCGGCACGAGCGGAATGCGCACGGTCTCTCGTTTCGGTCCTGAAGGCGTCGGAATCGGAGGAGGTCGCACTGAGCCGGATAACGGACGCGAGGCTGTGGGCGGCTTCGGCTGCGGGAAAAAGTTGGTGGACGAAATATCCTCGGAGCCAGATTGCGCCGAAACTGGAACAGGCGGATTACCGGTTTGACGAACCGGCAACTGGATCCGGACAGTCTCACGCGGTTTTACGGTCTGAGGCGGAGGGTTCTGCTGCGGCGGGTTCGATGGAGGAGGAACCGGCAACTGAATGCGAACCGTTTCTTTCTTTGGTTGGTCAGGTTCGGCCATTGCTGTCGGAGAAATTGAACCAGAAATCGCCGACTTGTCACTACCCAATCTTGGAGCCTCGAAAAATCTGACTCGTGTCAGGCCAGCAGATCGTACCCGCGGCTGCCCTTGATCGTCCTTCGAATAAACTCGCCAACAGGTGCAGACTCGGACAAGACGACGCGGGCATCGACGTCTGGGGCATCGGCTTCGCTTCGAGCAATCTGCGGCTGATCGACCAGCAGTTTCAGTTCGCTGCCAATCTTCTTGCGAGCTAGATCGTGGGCAATGGATTGCTGCAGCGCCATCGCCGTTCGATAACGTGAGTTCTTTATCTTTGCAGGAACCTGCCCCGGCATCCTGCCGGCACGGGAACCCTCTTCCTGCGAATATTTGAATATCCCAAGCCGTTCGAAGCGGCTACGGTGAATGAAATCCAGCAATGTCTCGAATTCGACGTCGGTTTCGCCGGGAAACCCCACGATGAAGGTTGTGCGCAGAGTTAAGCTTGGAATTCCAACCCGAAGTTTGTGGATTAAGTTCTCGATATGGGCTCGCGATGTTTCACGTCGCATTCGGGCGAGCATCGATTCGTCGATGTGCTGTAATGGAATGTCGATGTAGCGCGCGACCTTGTCGCATTCAGCGATGGTTTCAATCAGCTCGTCACTCCAATGCGCCGGATGCGTGTAAAGCAGGCGCACCCAGAATTCGCCTTGGATCTGTTGAATCTGACGGAGCAGCGAAACCAGCGTGGGCCCGCACGTCGAATCCACCGGCTGTCGTGGGCCTGCTTTGGCACCCCATAGGTCCATTCCATAGTACGTGGTGTCCTGACTGATTAGGTTAATTTCGCGCACGCCTTCGGTAATAAGCGCCCGAATTTCAGCTAACACTGATTCCGGTTTTCGGCTGCGATGCTTGCCGCGCATCTGTGGGATCACGCAAAAACTGCACGGATGATTACAGCCCTCGGCAATTTTCACGTAAGCGGAATGCGCCGGCGTAAGCCTGAAACGCGGCGTGTCGTAATCGGGAATGTACGTGGGCCGCTTTTCCGCGAAGGTGAGATCGACTCTGCCGTTCGCTGAAGAAACATCCAATGCTGAACGCTTAACACCCAACGTCCAATTATCTGCATTTGGCTCTGAACGTTCAGCGTTGAACGTCGGGGGTTTGCTCAGAATCTGGTCTACGATTTCGCCAATCTGATTCACTTGATCGAGTCCAATAAACGCGTCTACCTCAGGCAATTCATAATGCAGTTCTTTCGCAAATCGCTGCGACATGCAGCCGCTTACGATTAGTTTTTGGTCCGGACGCTTATTCAATCCGCGCTGCTGATGCGCTTCCAAAATCGCCTCGATTGATTCTTCCTTGGCTGAATCGATGAAGGCACACGTGTTAACGACGAGCACATCGGCATCCTCGGCGCGGGACGTGATTTCCATGCCGCGTTGCAAAACACTTCCCAGCATGATTTCCGCATCGACGAGATTTTTTGCGCAGCCGAGGCTGATCATGCCGACCTTCGGCTTCCGAGAAACATCTGTCGTGTTTGGGACTTTCATTTTCAGCTAGCACTCAAAACCATATGACGTGTCATCTTGAGCGAAGCCTGCAACGAAATGCGAAGCATGAAACCAAGCTTTCAAACATCTCTGATTTACTTTCGGTTGGCGGATCGCGCAAAAAAGTGATCCGAGATTCTTCTCCCGCGCCTGCGGGATCAGAATGACAGAACTTGTGTTAGTTGACCGTCACGTCCTGGTCGTTTTGCTGCAACTCCTGTCCGTTCTTAGTGATCTTAACGGCTTCAGGATCGAGGACGCGAATCGACACGCGCTTACCGTGAAATTCAACCGGACCATCGGAAGGCGAGACCCATCGTTCGAACGCGGCTTTTCCCTCGTCGCCGAGCGTTACTCTTACGTAAGTTCTTTTGAGCGGCTGAATGGCGACTCGATTTTGGTCACCTGATTCCGGTGAAGG
>DATARG010000274.1:0-12224 GCA_036264275.1 Candidatus Udaeobacter sp.
TCAGCCTGGTCGCCTTTTGCGATCGCATGTCGAATGCCCAGAGCGCCGGCAATGGTCCATCCCAATTCTTGCGCCCTGATTCCTCGCCCATATCGATGCTCAAAAGCAATCGCTCCCCGTCAGGCGACACATCGATGCGACCGTCACCGCTCATATCACCGTTCGGCACGATCTTGTTGATTTTCCATTGCGTGCGCACCTTACCGTCGAGCCCGATCTGATAAATGTTTGACATG
This sequence comes from Candidatus Udaeobacter sp., assembly GCA_036264275.1. GTDB lineage: Bacteria > Verrucomicrobiota > Verrucomicrobiia > Chthoniobacterales > UBA10450 > Udaeobacter. Next base: position 237 of record DATARG010000274.1, read on the forward strand.
TCCTCACAAAAAACCGATTGGCCGTCGCGCGCCCAAATCGGCGAGTAACGCGTCACTTCACCCTGCACGCCGGGCTTGAGCACGTGGAAGTTTGTGCCGTCGGAATTCACCACCACAAGATCCCAGACTTCTTGGGGACGCGTAGTGAAGAGGATTCGTTTCCCGTCAGCCGTCCAGCTTGGGTAATAGGAATTATTGCTCGGCAGATCTTTGAAAGCGTCAATTTTTCCCGTGGCAACGTCTGCAACTGCGATGTGACGCGCATATGTTGTGTCGCTCGTTTTCTCTGTTGTGTTAAACGCAACGCGAGTTCCGTCCGGCGAGATCGCGGGAAAAATGCCGTCCGCGATCTTCTTCTCACCCGTACCGTCGAGATTCGCTACCCAGACCGCTTGGTCGCGTTCGAACGCGATGTGCCGATCGGCGCAAAAAACTGGGGCGGAAGACGCTGCGAACGCAAAGAGCAGAAGAAGCGTTCTTTTCATGGCGATGGCAATGCGAGGGTGGCGAAAAATGTGATGGCCAGGGCGAATACGAGGACCATCAGATACACAAATCCGCCAAAAAAGAACTTAAAAATGCTGAGGAACCAACCCTGTCGGTAAACGTAGCGGATGGACAGGAAAATTTGTGTCACAAATGCGATCCAGAGAAGCGCAATCAGCCACCCCGCAATTGGACCCGGTGCGACGCGATTAAGGCCAATTGTCGCTAGCACAATCAGCATGACGCCGGCGTAGAAGAAGCTGTGGATATGCAGCGCATATATCAGATGGTCGATGTAGAAAATACGGCGCCGGAAATAGAGAACTTTCAACACAAACGCGAACAGCGGAATACAGCACAGCATCATGTAAGGCAGGTTGCTAAACAGCGTCGCAATAAACAGCCCCATCCGTGTTCCGTGCTCCCCCATTTTTTCCTTTGCTCGCGCTTCGATCCACCGCTCGAAAGGCGTTGTGGATTTGGCATCGTCAAAAGCGACGAATGGTCGCTCTCCTAATTTTCCATATTTCTTCTCTCCACTCGCGCTTCCGGTAGGTTGCGGCGAAGCCGTATCTGGTGGGACCGTCGGAATAGCCGTAGCCGAAGGCTCGCCCGTGATAGGCGATGGAGCAGGGGAAGGTGAGGATTCCCGCAATAATTCCTCGAGTTTCTCCCGCGCTTCAGGAGGCAAATCTGTGTTCTTCAAATCGGCCTGAAGCTCGGCGCGATCTTTCGGACCGAGTTTGCTCGGATCAACATGTATGAATTTCGCCCCGTAATTGATTGCGAAGAAAAATATGATGCTTGCCAGTAGATATAGTCGGAGGGGATTCACGTAGCAGACGCGTTTGCCTGCTAGGAACTCATTTGTGAGCCGCCACGGTTTTAAGATGAGTAACGCAATCGTGGCGAAGAATTTTGAATCCCAATTCAGAAACTCGTTCAGCAGATCGGCGACAACGTGCCGGAAAGAACGGCGATATTCGATGGCTGGTTGGCCGCATTTCGCACACCAATGTCCCTGCAGCTCCGCACCGCAATTCTCGCAGTGCGTCAGTGGCGGACCTGTGTCTTTCTCTCGGCCTGACCGGCGGCCGCCCGGAGTACGCTCGAACGCGCTAATCGCCGTATCACCGAGAATAATTTTTGCCGGTTCATCCGACATACCAGCGATGCTACAAAACTATTTTGTCCGCGTCGACTCAGCATCAGCAAGTGTCCGCTTTCCAATGCAAAGCTTTGGATTGACCAGTCGAACTGCTTGATGAGACGATCTCGACCAGTGGGCTCGCAACTTTTCAAAACCAAGAGTCCCGATCTTCTGATGGCCGAAGCCGCCGCGCCCGAGCGGCAAATGAAGCGTACGCTCAACGCGTTCGATCTCACGTGTATCGGCATCGGCGCAGTCATTGGCACGGGAATTTTCGCGCTGATTGGTACTGCAATCGCGGGTCAGACTTTTCCGACACGACTCGAGACGCCGATTCTCAATTTTATCCAAGCATGGCTTTCAGGGGCGGACGCAATGCTAGGTCGGGCCGGCGCCGGTCCGGCGGTGGCGATTTCGCTAATTGTGGCCGCGTTGGCCTGTGGATTCGCCGCGCTCTGTTATGCCGAGCTTGCCTCGATGATTCCAGTATCGGGCTCGGCATACACGTATTCTTACGCTACGCTCGGTGAGATCATCGCCTGGATCATCGGTTGGGATTTGATTCTGGAATATGCGGTCGGGAATATGGCGGTCGCGGTCGGTTGGTCTGGGTATTTCGTTAAGCTGTGCGGCAGTCTCTTCGGACTCAAATTTCCAATCTGGGCCGTGAACGATTACCGTACGGCCAGCGATCTGATCGCAAAAGGTGGCGACACGCTGAAAGATTTTTCTTCGACAACGCTGCCCACCATTGCCGGTCACCCGATCGCCCTGAACTTTCCGGCGCTCGTGATTGTCGCAGCAGTGACGGTGCTCCTCGTCTACGGAATTCGCGAGAGCGCAAAAACGAACACAATGATCGTCATTATCAAAGTCGCGGTCGTTGTCTTCTTCATTTCGTTCGGGGCTTTCATGGTGCATCCGACGAACTGGCACCCGTATGTGCCGAATGGTTTTGCCGGGGTGATGAGCGGAGCAGCCATCATCTTTTTCGCCTTCATCGGTTTCGACGCCGTTTCGACGACGGCTGAGGAGACAAAAAATCCACGGCGCGACATGCCGATTGGGATCATTGCCAGTTTAATTATTTGTACGCTGCTTTACGTGCTCATGGGCACGGTCCTGGCCGGCATTAAAAAATATACGGTTTATCTGGGCGATCCGGCCGCCGCTGCCACCGCTTTCGCGAGTAAACCATGGGCGGAAGCTTTGATCAGCGCCGGAGCGCTTGCTGGAATGACTTCGGTGTTACTCGTTTTCCAACTCGGGCAGCCGCGCATTTTTATGGCGATGGCGCGCGATGGCTTGCTTCCGCAGTACTTTGCTCGAATTCATCCACGCTTCCGCACGCCATACGTGACAACGATCTGGACCGGAGTGGTCGTTGGTGGAGTGGCCATGCTGGTCGACATCGGCTCGCTCTCAGACTTGACGAACATTGGAACATTGTTCGCCTTCATTCTCGTCTGCGTCGGCGTGGCCGTTTTGCGGCGGACCGACGCAGCGCGTCCCCGGCCGTTCCGTGTCCCACTCGTGCCGCTGTTTCCGATCGTCGGCGTGTTCCTGTGTTTTGTGCTCATGCTCAGCCTGCCGGTGCTCACCTGGATCCGTTTCTTTGTCTGGCTCGGAATTGGTCTGCTGATTTATTTTCTCTACAGCGTTCGCCACAGTAAACTGCGCCGCGGTATCGATACAGGTATAACGGAAGACATTCCGCCGCCGATCATCAAGACGTAATCGTTCGCGTTTTGGGCGCTACTCGTCCCGCTAAAGTCGCTGTTTCGCGACGATTCTTATACGGATGATGGACGAGTCAGTAATCAGAACTCAACAGATTCCCGCGAATAAGCTGAAGGCGGCTTGGGAACTGCTCAAGCTCACGTTCGCAGAGTGGATGAATGACGACACGTTCGAGTTATCGGCTGCGCTCGCGTTTTATACAATCTTCTCGATTGCGCCCGTGCTGCTTATCGCGGTCGGCGTGGCCAGTTTCTTTCTCGCGCCCGACACGGCGACCGATCAGATCGTCAGTGAAATGGAAAAAATGATCGGCGTGCAGGGGGCGAATGCGGTACGGCAGGTGATCGAATCATCCCGAGGGTTTGGCAAGGGCATTTGGGCGGTGAGCGTCGGAATTGTCACGCTCATTACAGGCGCGACCGCGGTTTTCGGAGAATTGCAATCTGCGCTAAATCAGATTTGGGATGTCAAAGCGAAACCGAACCGCGGAGTCATCATGTCATTTGTCATAGATCGATTGCGCTCGTTTTCGATAGCCATCTGCGTGGGATTTCTCCTCCTGGTTTCACTCGTAATCAGCGCCGTCATCAGCGGGCTTCAGAACTACATGAATCACTGGTTGCCCGGTGTACCGTGGGTTTGGCAAGCGGCAAACACTGTTAGCTCGTTCTTCGTTGTTGCCGTCCTTTTTGCAGCGATCTATAAATTTTTGCCCGACGTCGTGATCTCGTGGAAAGACGTCTGGGTTGGAGCAGCGGTGACGGCTTTGCTTTTTAGCGCCGGAAAATACTTAATCGGTATTTATCTCGGACGAACCGCGACAGCCAGTGCGTTTGGCGCCGCGGGCTCACTCGTAGTCCTGCTGTTCTGGGTCTATTACTCGGCCCTGATCAGTTTTTTGGGAGCGGAGTTCACGCAGGTTTATGCGCGCCGGTATGGTCCGGGCATCCGCCCCAAAGAACATGCGGTTCGAGTCGGCCGTAAGAGCGATTCGATCTGATGTGACAAAAGCTGAGAGCAGCCGGATAATTTTCGCATGGTTCAAGTCTCAGCTAAGTACACCGGCGAGTTGCATTGCGACGCGACTCACGGTCCCTCACAAGCAAAAATTGCCACGGACGCGCCGAGCGATAATAAGGGCAAAGGCGAAGCGTTTTCGCCTACCGATCTCGTCGCCACCGCTCTCGCTACATGCATCAGCACGACCATGGGAATCAAAGCAGAGGATCTCGGAGTCGATCTGCGCGGGATGACCGTCTCAGTGCAAAAAGAAATGTCGAACGAGGGACCGCGGCGAATCGTGGCTTTGCCTTCGGAAGTTCACATCCCGCTCTCGGCCAATCATCCGCACCGCGAAGTGCTGGAGCAAACGGCACTCAATTGCCCCGTTCACAAAAGCCTGCCGGCGGAAATTCGTCGCCCGACCAGGTTTTTCTGGGAAGGGTAACACCTGGACTGTGCTTCCAAAAGTGGGCGTGTTTCGAGTAATTTTGTTGGACCAATATGGAAGTTCGCAAAGCAGTCGAGGCCGACGTTCCCAACTTGCTTCCGCTAATGCGCGAGCTTGCCGACTTTGAGAAATATGCGGAAAACTTTGCTGTTACCGAAGAGGTTCTGCGCGACCAGGGCTTTCGCCGTCTGCCTCCCGATTTTCATTGTCTCGTCGCTGAAGAAAGCGACACCCTAATAGGATATCTTGTTTATTATTTCGTCGCGTTCACCTATCGGGCAAAGCCGAATCTGATCATCAAGGAGCTCTATGTTGCCGGGCCACATCGTAGTAGAAGAGTTGGCAAATTCTTAGTGCAAGCCGTCGCAATGGAAGCTGCCAACGCCGGGTGCGGCATGATCAAGTGGTGGGTTGCGAAATGGAATAAGCGAGGCATCGAATTCTACAAACGACTCGGCGCAAAAATCGACAGCGATTGGCACGAATTTCAACTGTCGGAAACAGCGCTTCGCGATTTGGCGGCTGCTGAGTAGCGCTAGACGTACACGGATTAACGGAGTTGTCGTTAAACCTTTCGGCGCCATTAGCCCTGATACAACCACTGGATATAATCACGCACGCCTTCTTCGAGCGGAAAGCGTGGCTCGTACCCGAGCGCACTGCGCGCGTTCGTGAGATCGGCTTCCGTGAAATTTTGATAATGCGTGTGAGGATTATCGAAATATTCGGGCTCAAAGGTTGTGCGCAGACATTTATTTAGAACGTCAATAAGTTCGTTAAACGAGCGCGCCTGGCCGGTGCCAAGATTGTAAATTCCGCTCGTCTTTGCGTTGAGCGCGCGAATGGTGCCTTCCACGACGTCCCTGACGTAGACGAAATCACGTTTCTGCTCGCCGTACTTAAAAATGCGCGGTCGCTTGCCGGCTTTTATCTGTTGAGCCAGGTGATAAATCATGCTTGCCGGCACGCCCTTATGCGCTTCACGCGGTCCGTAAACGTTGAAGTAACGCAACCCGACGATGATCCACTCCGGCGACTCGGTCGCAGCTTGTCGGGCGATGTTATCCATTATGACCTTGGAAAATGCGTAAACGTTCGCCGGCGCGGCGCCATTTGATTCCACGCTCGCGTCAGTCGCTGGACCGTAAGTCGCCGCAGAAGAAGCGTAGATGATTCGTGTCTTTGTTGGACGCGCGAAATTCAAAAGTCGTCGGAAACTTTCTACATTATCGTGCACCTGCACGAATTGATCGTGCAAAGTCGTGTCGGTGATCGACGCGAGATGAAAAATTGCATCGAATCCTGCAGTTTCCGAGTCGCCGAACTTTTCTCGCCAATCTAAGTTCGCAAGATTTTCGGCGACGAAATCTCCTCGATATCCCGCCAGATTCTTGAAATCACCGGATCGAAAATCATCGATCACCGTAAGACGGGCCTCCGGGAATTTTTCCTGTAACGCCAGCGTCAAGTTCGAACCGATGAACCCGGCGCCGCCGGTGACAACGAAGTTGGGCTTGGATGCGGTCATTGTGGTTTTGTCATTCCGAGCGAAGTCGAGGCCCTCTGACTTCTAATAGGTAGAGATGTCTCGACTACCGCTCGACATGACAGCAGCAATCAGTGCGTCACTAAATAATCTTGACGCTCAAAGCGCAAGTCGCTAGTCCTCATCCAAGTTCTTTGTGAGCTTGAAAAAGTGGATCGGCGCAAGAAATCCCGTGAGAATCGGGAGCAGTTGCGCTGCTGTAACTGGATACGACTTCCCAATTGAGCCAATCGCCGAAACGATTTCGGGGGTGAAGGCGGGAAGAAGGTGCGGTGCCGTACAGGCATCATAAGCCAGGAGCCAGAATATTTGTCCGGTTCACCTCATTCGTGTTGTAGGACGGCTGTGTTAGCCGCCCGGCGTTTGGCAAAAACGCCGCTACAAAAAGCGACGCGCGAAAAACTTCTTCGCAAAAAGAAGAATGAGAGCTGGGCGGTGCGACGTCTCGTAGCAATTCGAGGCCTAACAAGTCCGACTCTCGGAGTTGGAGGTAACTTGTTATGCAAAATCGTCCAGTTTGGTTTGTCCGGAGAGTGTGGTTCTCGCTGGCTGTCGCGGTTTCGGTCGCGCACGCGCAGGAACCGACGCCAACCCCATCACCCATCGATACAGAAACTGAGCCAGTCGTGGTGTCAGCAACGCGGTTCGATATCCCGCTCGATCAATCGCCTGCGACTGTCAGCGTAATTTCATCGGAAGATATCGAGCAAAAGCAAATCCAGCGCGTGAGCGATGCCCTTCGCGAAGTGCCTGGCCTGACGGTCGTGCAGACGGGAACCGCGGGCCAGCTGACTTCCGTTTTCATGCGCGGATTGCCAAGCGAAGACATGCAGGTGTTGCTCGACGGGATCCCCATTAACCAGGGGTTATCTGGCGCGATGAACTTCGCCGACATTACGACGGATGACATCGACAGGATTGAGGTTGTACGCGGGCCGCAAAGCACTATCTACGGACCGCGCGCACTCGCAGGAGTGATTCAGATTTTCACGAAACAAGGCACAGGAACTCCAGGCGCAATGCTTGCTGCCGAAGGCGGATCGTACGACTCCTTCCGCGAATGGGGCCAGAGCGACGGCAAGATTAACGATTTCGATTATTCGGTGGGCGCCAGCCGGCTCGACACCGAGAACGCGCGCCCCAATAATAATTACCGTAATTCTGCCGGGATCAGCGACGTCGGCTGGTCGCCTAACGAGCAATTGCGGATCGGAAGTTTGTTTACTTACTCGGTAAGCGATACCGGAAATCCCAACACGATCTTCGATCCACGTCCCATTGATCATTTCCTGACGGAACGCTGGTTAATTGGTCCGCACATTGATTGGACGCCAACCGAATGGTGGGACCACAAATTCATCTTCAGTTACGATCACGAGCGGCAGATAAACGATCCAAACGAGGATGGCTTCGTTGGACCCACACGCGCTCTCTTTGAACGGACCCAAATTGATTATCAAAACGATTTGCGTCCGACGTCATGGCTTACCCTTACGTCGGGATTTTTTTACAGCCGTGTTAACGCTGGCCAAGAGCGCCCATTCGTTTTGCAAGCGTTCGGACCCCAACCGACTTTCATAGGGGACCACACGCAGGAGATCGCCGGCTTTGCGCAGGTGACGCTAACGCCAATCGAGAATTTAATCTTTGTCGCCGGAGGCCGTTTCGATGATTTCAACCAATTCGGTGGAGTGTGGACTTATCGCGTTGCCGGCAGCTACAAGATCGATAAGACAAATACAACGCTACACTCGAGCGTTGCGACAGGATTCAGTCCGCCGAGCAGTCAGGATATTATCTTCGGCAACAACCCTAATCTAAATCCGGAAAACGATTTCGGCTGGGACATTGGTGTCCGCCAGGAGCTTTGGAAGAAATGTGTTGCCGTCGATTTGACGTACTTTCATAACGATTTGTCCAACGTGATTGGGTTCAACGGCCTCTTTCAAACGCTCAACCTCGGGGCAGCCGAAACGCAAGGATTGGAAGCCGAATTACGCGCGCAACCCATTCCCAATCTTATGTTCATGGCGAGCTACACTTATCTGGACGCTACAAAAACTTCATCGGCGGACATTTCGCAGCCGGAAGGCGCGCGTTTGCCGCGCCGGCCTCGCAATGAAATTTATTTTTCTACTTCGTATCTTTGGTTCAAAAAGCTGCGCACGGTAGTCGAAGCAAAGTTTGTGAATGCGCGGGAGGAACTGAACTTTGGCGCCCCGAATTTCGATATCGAAGACTATTCGCTCGTAAACATCGCGGCGGAGTATGACGTCACGCCACACTTTTCGGTCTTCGGTCGAGTCGACAACCTCACAAACGAGCATTACTCGGAAGTCTTCGGCTTCCCGGCGCTTGGCCGCGCAGCCTATGGTGGCGTGAAGGTACGCTTCTAAGTCGCGCGAGCCTTTGGCTTGCGAGTTTCTCAAGTCGCAAGCGAGACGCTTGTGCTACGCTCTCACTATGTCGCTGAAACTTTCCGAGAAGAAGCTGGCAGTGCTCGGCGCCGGCAAACTGGGAGGTATCCTCCTGCGCGCATATCTGAAGCAGGGACTGTTTGTGTCCAATCAAGTCACCGCGACCGTAAAGCATGCAGAGAGAGCGGCCGCGCTCGCGAAGGAGCTTGGCATTGCAGTGATCACAGATAATCGCGAAGCGGTCAAAGGCGTTGACATCGTTTTGCTGACAATAAAACCGCAGACGGTTGCGGAAGTCTTGAAGGAAATCGCTCCCGAAATTGGCGCCGGCACGCTGCTTGTCTCCGTTGCGGCCTCCGTGCCGACAGGTTTCGTCGAGGAGCAACTCGCCGCCGCCACAGGCGGGAAGGGCGACGAAGTGCCAGTCGTGCGAGCGATGCCAAATACGCCCGCCGCTGTCGACTGCGGCATGACAGCAATCTGTGGCGGGACCAATGCCACGACGGATCATCTCGGAATCGCTCGCACAATGTTCGACGCCGTGGGCAGGACGATTGTTGTTGATGAGAAGCACATGGACGCGGTCACAGGTCTTTCTGCAAGCGGCCCAGCGTTCGCATACATCATCCTCGAATCGCTGGCCGAAGCTGGAGTGAAAGTCGGTTTGGCGCGCGATGTAGCGACGCTTCTCGCAGCGCAGATGATGAAAGGCGCGGCAAGCGTTGTGCTGGAAACGGGCGATCACCCCGCGCTTCTGAAAGATGCCGTTACTACTCCGGCGGGCTGTACCATCGACGGCATTCTAGAGCTCGAGGAAGGGAAGCTTCGTGTCACGCTTATCAAAGCGGTCGTGAAAGCAACGAGCCGCGCCGGCGAGCTGCTGTTTGAAAAATAGTCGTACGCGTGGTCGCCTTATCATTCTGAGCGTTTGTTGCGCCGTAGCGCAGCGAACGCGGGAAGTCGCTTGCCACCACTTGGCTTTATGCGAAGGCTGGGAGGAATGCCGATTTCTACGATGACTCCGCTGCTTTACCTCGTGATCGGATTGATCGGTGGCGGATTAATCGTCGCGGTGGTTATTTTGCTAACACGGCGCGGAAATCAGGGCGCCGCAACGGAGCTCGCCAGGCGATTGGAGACGATCGATCACAGCTTGCGCGACGAATTTTCTCGCAATCGCGAGGAAGCAGGGGCGGCGGCGAAGAATCAGCGCGAGGAATTAGCCAGTTCGTTGGAAGGCGTCAGATCGATTATGGACGTTCGACTGCGGCAATTACAGGACGACAATGCAAAACAGATCGACAAGATGCGCGCCACCGTCGACGAAAAGTTGCAGGGCACTCTTGAGAAGCGCTTGGGCGAATCCTTCAAGCTGGTCAGCGATCGGTTGGAACAAGTGCATCAGGGTCTTGGCGCGATGCAGCAACTGGCGAGTGACGTTGGTGGATTACAACGCGTGCTTACGAACGTAAAGACACGGGGTGGATGGAGCGAATGGCAGCTCGGCATTCTCCTGGATGAAATGCTTACGCCCGAGCAGTTCGCGAAAAATATGAAAATGCGCGACGACACAGACGAGCGCGTCGAGTTTGCGATCAAATTGCCCGGGGACGAAAATGGCGCGCCGGTTTGGCTGCCGATCGACGCGAAATTTCCGATGGAACATTACGACCGGCTGGCTGGGGCGCAGGAGAAAGGCGATTCCACAGCGGTCGAAACCGCGATCAAAACATTGGAGACCCAATTGAAGCGGTGCGCCAAAGATATTTGCGAGAAATACATTAATCCGCCAAAGACCACCGATTTTGCGCTGCTGTTTCTGCCGAGCGAGGGACTTTATGCCGAAGCGATCCGGCGCGTTGGCCTCGTTCAAAATGTGCAGCGAGATTGTCGAGTCACGTTTGTTGGGCCGACTACGCTCGCAGCGTTGCTCAATAGTTTGCAGATGGGTTTTCGCACGCTGGCGATCCAGAAGCGCTCCAGTGAAGTCTGGAACCTGCTCGCAGCAGTGAAGACTGAATTCGGGAAATTCGGGGAATCGTTATCGGCGGTAAAGGAGAAGATTGACCAGGCATCCCGCAAGATGGAAGACGTGGATGTTCGCTCGCGTGTGATCACAAAGAAATTGCGCGACGTAGAAGAATTGCCGTCGAACCCGCAGCCTTTGCTGAAGGATTTTTTGCAAACCGACAACGACGATTGAGACGAATCAAGGGCGTGAAAACGGCGTTGATTACCGGAGCGAACAAAGGCATCGGGCATGAAGTGGCGCGACAGCTTGCGGCCGCAGGATTTCACGCGTTCGTAGGTGCGCGGAATGCCAAGGCTGGTCGCAAAGCGACGGAGAAGATCGCAAAGAAATGTGGAAAGGCGACGTTTTTAGAAATAGACGTCGCCGACAATGACAGCGTCACAACCGCCGTCCGTGAATTCTCGAACATCGAGGATCATCTTGATGTGCTCGTGAATAACGCAGGAATCATTGTCGAAGGAGACAATGCAATTCTGGAACTCAGCGACGATCTGTTTCGAAAAACGCTGGAAACAAATACGCTCGGCCCGCTGCGCGTAACGCGCGCGTTCACGCCATTGCTCCGCAAGAGCAAAGCGGCGCGGGTGATCAATGTCTCGAGCGGCGGCGGGCAACTGACCGGCGGTGCGGATGGTTGGGCGCCAGCTTACTGCATTTCGAAAACCGCGCTGAATGGTGTGACTGTGCAGTTGGCAGCGGCGTTGCCGAATTTCGCTGTGAACGCGGTGTGCCCTGGTTGGGTGCGGACGGACATGGGTGGCGAAAACGCCAGCCGTTCAGTGGAGGAAGGCGCGGACACGATTGTGTGGCTTGCGAGCGAAGCGCCACACGACCTCACCGGTAAATTCCTGCGTGATCGCAAAGATATCGCTTGGTGATCCGCCTTCGCCAAGGCTATGGCGAGAGGTCCTGGGCTTTTTGAGCCACATCCAGCCCTCCCACAACCATTTCGATAACGAAATTCAAGGCTCGGGTTTTTCCGTCCGAGGGTGAGCGCTCGACACGGAGAGTTGCAAACGGAATTCGGTCCAATCCTCTTGCGACCTGGCGAGAACAAGATCTCCACCGTGAGCGCGTGCCAATTCGCGCGCGATACTTAATCCGAGACCGTGTCCGGGGGTTTGTTCGTCGCCGCGCGCACGGTAAAAGCGCTCGAAAACGTGTGGG
>DATARG010000002.1:0-19505 GCA_036264275.1 Candidatus Udaeobacter sp.
CGCTTTTTCTCCAGGTTCAACGGTCCAGGCTAATGTTCCTCTGAGCGCGCAGGAAAAATCGTTGGCCGCGCAGGGAGGGAATGTCGTACCGCCAAACGCAGTCGCCGTGCTCGCCACGCCTGCAAATTTCGATCCACGAAAAAGCTGGCCTGTCCTGGTGATTTGTTCCACCAGCGATTTCAAGCGTCAGAATCGAAACGATCTCGTCCAGTTTTATCGGATCGTCGGACTTCATGAGGACTGGGTGCTTCTGGCCGGAGATGGGCCACAAAATGCGCGTAACGACACAGCCGCGTGGCGTGGCGCAATGACCCTCGCCGCTGTCGCTGCGTTGCATCACAGTTTTCCCGGGTCAGAAAAGTGGCCGGTCGCGTGTGCGGGGTTTTCCGGAGGAGGAAAAGGTGTTGGTTACGTTGCGCCTCTGCTCGCCAAGAATGGATGTCGCCTCGCCGGCATCTACATTACCGGCGCGAACGAAGACCACCTAAGTGATGGATACGCCCGGATCCAGCCCGGCGGGAGCTTTCTTAATACGCCAATTTACATCAGCGCCGGTCACGATGATCGAATCGCAACCGTCGAGCAGCAGTACACTGTCGCCGGTTCAATCAAGCGAACTGGATTCAATCGAATGCGAATCGGGACTTTCCGTGGCGGGCACGAAGTGAATGACGGACAAACTTCCGTCGCTTTGAGCTGGTTCCGCGAACTGGCGAAATAGAGCTCGAAAGGAGAAACAACGTGGAGGAGCGAACTCCGCGAGCTTCGGGCATGCTCGCAGCATTTCAAAGCGTCGTTAGGCGTCGCAGAGCTGCGCGCTGCCATGGACCATTACCGTCGCCTCTAGCGCTAAGCATGGATAATCGAGTCTCGAATTGCGGCTGTGAGCCCGTGAGGATCATCAGTGCCCAGTGTGATTTTTCGCCCATCGTGCAACGTCATCGCTACGGCGTTGAAGCCAGAAACATTGTAAAGCCACCCATACGGCGTTAGATGAATACCCCAGCCATACCACCAACGAATGCGAATCGGCTCGCATCCTTCAATCTCAACAAGCCGAACTCGCTTGCGGATAAAGCCGGGTCCAAATGATGCGCACAACGTTTCATCTTCGATCGTAATTTTGAGTCTGTAGAGCAGAACAAGGCAGATCAGCAGAATGATCGAAATGATTATTGGCGGCGCGTGATGGCTTATTAATCCGCCACCAGCAATCAGAATGATCGCGAGAAGAGACCAAATGATCACATGACCGATTTGCGTGTGCTCGTAGCGCGTCACAGAAGTTTGTCCGGGATTGGGGGCGGACTCCCTGCTGTTTGGAATTTGTCGAGTGACTTCACCAAATACCCGGGCAACGGCCGTACCCGATCAAAGATCCGCGCGGCGAGCGGTTGAGCTGTTGCGTAACCTGCAGCGAACATTTCCAGGCGGGCATCCAGATTGTCGATGTAATGAAGCGCCATTGCTTCGGGCGTCCTCGGCTCAACGGGTGACCCCAACCCCTTCTCGCCATGGTGTGAACCAATCAGATGGAGTAGATGGCGCCGCACATCTTCAGATACCGGCGAATAGGTTTTCCAAACCTCTGCGTTTTCGACGCTAAGTTTTCGCCAGAACGAATTGACGATCTCGAGTCCGATGGAAATATGGCCGACCAGTTCGCCGAGTTCGTCGTACTCCATCACAAAGCCGTTCTCTGGAAATTGGTTTTCCCAAAGCTTACCGGAATCGTGAAAGAGAATTCCGGCGATTAACAGATCGAGATTCAGTTGCGGATAAAGCGGTGCGATACCTTTGGCCACGCGCATCATTTGGGCGGTGTGCTCCACAAGACCACCGCGTCGGGCGTGATGATATTTGCGTGCCGCCGCAGCGCGACAGAAACGATCACCCCAGTCGTTGACGAATGTTTGTGTCACAGCGCGCAGGCGGGGGTCTGTAATCGTCCCGATGGATTGCAAAATGAATTCCCAGTCCCCCACCTGCTTGGTGCGCAGCTCCGCTGGTCCTTGCAATAGTTCCTGCTTTTCTTGTTCCGAGAGCGGTCGGTGCGTCCACTTGTCCGCTTGTAGTCCATATTGCGGGTGCAGCCGAAACTCGCCGGCGAGCTCGATAAAAGATCCAGACCCGAGCCCGCTGCATACTTTGTAGCTGGGATGATCGCTCCAGACCGGCAGTTTGATGCGATCGCACGCATCGGCAAGCGTCAGTTCGCAGTACGGCTTTCCCTCGCGCTGCGTCTTCGCTGTAGCAGCTTCCACCTCTACATGCACTCGTGCCGAGACGGTGCCGGTTTGCGCCGCGCGGCGGATCTCAGTCAGCGTCATCAAATTCATCGTGTTGAAATGTAACACGACCCACAAATCACCGCTGGAGCGTGGGCTGCCCCAAGAATGTTGCCGCGCAGCGAAAGTCCCCTGAGGACAGCGGACGCTACAACACTTAGTTTCACTCCCATGTTTCTGAAACGCCTTGAATGCAGCGCTTGCGGGTTTGAGCACGAATGGTCGCAACTGCAAAATCTTTGTCGTACCTGCAATAAACCGCTGTTTGGAATCATTGATCTCGCCGCGGCGAGTCGCACCCTAACCCGCGAGACACTGCGCCCGCGGGAAAAATCATTGTGGCGTTATCGAGAAGTGTTGCCTTTGCCAGTTGACGTTGAGCCCGTCTCGTTAGGGGAAGGCGGAACGCCGTTGCTGCGCGCACCCAAATTCGCTGATGATGTCGATCTTTGGATAAAAGACGAGTCGCTGAACCCGACGCAGAGCTTCAAGGCACGTGGAATGAGTGTAGCCGTTTCGATGGCCAAATATCTCGGCGCAACAAAGCTTGCGGTCCCCAGCGCGGGTAATGCAGGTGGCGCGCTCGCTGCGTATGCGGCTCGAGCCGGCGTGGAAGCCCACGTCTTCATGCCGCGAGACACGCCACGCGCGAACGTCGTCGAGTGTCGCGAGTTGGGATCTCGCGTGACTCTGATCGACGGATTGATCACTGATTGCGCCGCGGAAATCGCCCGGCGCAAAGAGAAGGAAGGCTGGTTCGATGTCTCCACACTCAAGGAGCCGTACCGGATCGAAGGAAAAAAGACCCTCGGTTACGAATTGGCAGAGCAACTAAACTGGCAATTACCGGATGTGATTCTTTATCCGACCGGCGGCGGCACTGGTCTTATCGGGATGTGGAAAGCATTCGACGAGATGGAAACGCTCGGCTGGATCGGAAAGAAACGGCCTCGCATGTTCACGGTGCAGGCTGCCGGTTGCGCTCCGATCGTCCGCGCCTTCGAGGCCGGAGAAAAAAACGCTGCAGAATTTCAGGACGCGCACACCATGGCTTCCGGCTTGCGCGTTCCAAAAGCGATCGGCGATTTCCTGATGCTGAAAATTCTTCGCGAATCTAACGGCGGCGCGATTGCCGTCGATGACGAAGAAATGATCCGCGTCGCGCGTGAGGTGGGAGCGAACCAAGGTCTCTTCATCTGTCCCGAAGGCGCTGCTTGTTTCGCAGCTTTGCAATTGCTTCGATCCGCCGGAAAAATCGCTTCCGGTGAACGGGTGGTGATCTTCAACACAGGCTCCGGGATCAAATATCTTGAAGCGTACGACCGCGGAGGCGGATGACACAATCTTACGTTTGTTTGTCGGCAAAGATGGAGATGCGTTTCGCGAACGCTTTGGATGGCTCGGCATAGAAACGCCGTCCGAGTTCCAGCGCATCGCGGCGGAGTCGTTTGCAGCGTTTGGTAATTAATTTTTGGAGTTGCGCCAGTTCGTCGGCGAGAGCCTCGTCACCGCATTCCTTCTCGAGGCGTCCCCAAAGAAAATCAAGGTCGTGTTCGCGACCCAGCAATTCGCCCAGGACCTCGGCGTCGTGAGCCATCTCATCCAAGACTGTTCGGTTCAGTGGTTGCAAAATTCGCAACTCGTACCAGACATCCTTCACGCGTTTGCGCCAGGCGTGAAAATGCTCCGGCTCCGGATCAGCAATGGTTTCTGCAAGTGCGTGTTGACCGCGCCTGTAAATCTTACATGCCGCGTTGCAAATCTGTTTCCAATTCAGGCCCCCCAGTGGCCAAGCCATGAGGCGCGCTTTCACGTTTTCCAATTGCGGAATCGCCCGGCGTTGCCAACCGGCGAATGCCGCAGAAAAACTTTCGCGTTCGAGCAGCAACAATTCCTCCGTGCGCGGGAAAAGATGCTTTCCGGAATTTTTCGCCGCCTTATCGCGTAGTTTACGAAACGTCTGCAATCGCACCTGCGCGTCACGTAGGTCTGACACCAATCGCCCAGTCTGGCGCACGCAACGATCTTCCTTCGCGTGACACTTTTTGCCAACCTCGCCAATCGCGAGCCGCATAGCAGCACGAAGTTTTTTAAGGTGCTTGCGAACCTCGTGCACGGTGACGCCATGTTGTTTGACCGGGTGTTCGCAGAGACGAAGGGCGTAGTCGATTTGTTCGCCAAAGACCCGCTTAAGTCCTTCCGACAGGGGTTCGCGCAATTTCAGACGGAAAGCCATGGCGTTTCCTATTCAAGTGCGAGACGCACGTTGCTGTAGCGCTTTTCACCGGTCACTTCCCGCCCAAGCCACCATGGCGCTTTAAATCTGCGGCAACTGGCAGTATTCGGAAATTCCACCTCCGCCACGACAAGACCCACATGTCGGCCCCGATAAATGTCGATTTCTATCATCACGTTGTCCCATGGGATTTCGTAACGCACCTTTCGCAGTCTTCTTCCGGCGGTCCCTGGCCAGAGCGCTGCAAACTGTTTCGGGCTTAGCTTGATCTCGCGTTCCTCTCGATGGCTGCCCCGACCGACCTTAAACGTGAGCGATGTGGCGTTCCCCGCCTTTCGCACACGAACCTGTCGCCCAGCCGACTCGGTTGCCAGGTAACCCTGGTCAATAACAAAGTGTCGCGACTGCTTCAGATTACGCGGCAGCCATTTGACTAGAAACTTCCGTTCAATTTCGCGATTGTGTCGCGTTCGGTCGACGCCTCCCACAAGCTGAAATCCTAGACACCATCAGCATCGTGTCGAGATTTTCACGCGTCGAAGGTCTTAGTTGTAAGTATGGCCAATGATTTCATTAACACCTCACTTCCGCGAGGTGCGTTTTGTGCAGAAAATTATGAACCAGTTCAGGGGTTCCGCATAGCATCTGCGAGAAATTGCTGAAGCAATCGTAAAAATTCTACTGGCACTGGAACACGCAGGTAAACCAGGGTGTTAATCAGAATTAACCAAGGTTTGCTTCGGCTGCGCTGAATCGGTCGCCGGTGCTACTGAGCGTGCATTCACGGAGAGCGAATGATAATTAACTAGCGAGATCATACCGTCGTGGCCTTCGACCAGAGCTGTGCAGCTCTCAACCCAGTCACCGCAGTTGTAATACGAGATGCTGCCGAATTCACGGATCGCTGCGCTGTGGATGTGTCCACACAACACCGCGTCCACGCGGTAGCGCTCCGCGTAATGAGCCACAGCGGCTTCGAATTTCCCGATGAAACTTACCGCGTCTTTCACCCTTCGCTTGGCATATGCACTGAGCGACCAGTAGCCCAAACCGAAACGTCGCCTGACAAAGTTAATTAGTGGATTCAGCGACAGAAGAAACTGGTAGCTAACGTCCCCCGCGAAAGCGAGCCATTTCATCCGGCCGCTGCCGGATACCACTACGTCAAGTTCGTGGCCATGAATGATCAAGACGCGTTCACCCAAAGCAGTCACATGAATCGCGTTCTGCTTGATCTCGATGTTCCCATACGTTCCGCAGAAGCTCGTCACCAATTCGTCGTGATTTCCCGGGATGTAAATTACCCGTGTTCCCTTGCGCGCTTTTCGCAGAATTTTTTGGATCACGTCATTGTGTTGCTGTGGCCAGTAAATTGCGCGACGTAACGACCAGACATCAATCAGATCGCCTACGATGTAGAGCGTGTCGAAGTCAGTTTCGCGTAGGAAGTCCAGCAGCGCAGTGGCGTTGCAGCCGCGCGTGCCGAGGTGCGTGTCGGAAATCCACGCTGCGCGATAGCGTTTCGGTCCTCCAAACTGTTCTGATGAATCGCTGAAAGCGAAGCGCTCTTGAGCGTTCACAATTGGTACTGAATTCCGTCTGGGGAGAGTCAACGCGGTCATGCGTGATCGAATGCAAACGTACAAATCGGCGGGCGCAGCGGCAAAAAAAATAGTGTTACGTTTGTGTGCCAGATAGGATCGCGTGCGTGAACAAAAGGCGCACTCACGCCTATGAATCAAGCATGCGGAATTCCCGGGCGCCGACGGATTCGTAGGCGCCGGTTCCTTACACGGCGGAGGATGGTCCGCGACTAGCAGCCGTTTCGCTGGTCGATAACCGCTTTGTCACATCAAAGTTCACGCAGGTTTTACACATCCTGAACCCGTTCGTCACAATCGGCGTGTAGTTATTCGAGCGCGCGATCAATTACCGCGCAAACCAAACTAAAACCGATCCAAACAAATATCTATGAAACTAACTGTTAAGAATCTACTGCAGGCGAAGTCCTGCTCATTCGTAGCTGTCGCTGCCGCGCTCGCCACGATGGCTGCATCAAACGCGGTCGCGGACAAAGTGACAGTTTTCGACAAGATAGTAAGCGGTGTGCCCACAGCCAATCCAGAAGTGATCGCAGACAACGTCTTTTCGCCGGAATTTACTCCTGCACTGGTCCAGCAAGGCATCGATTTACTCGAGAATCCCTCGGGCTCAATCACGCAACTCGGATATCTCAGCGATGGCACTGGCACTGAGCCGGATCAGAACACGTATCTTATTCTTGATCACAATCCGGGTGGTCCCACGGCTGGGTACGATTATGGCCGTCGTTTTCTGTTTCAGGAACATGAGAATAGCGGCAACCTCGCTTACGTCACGCGCATCAACCTAGATGTGGCAAACCCCGATCAATCGCATCACGCTTCTGACACCGGTCGATTCTGTGAGCGGTTTGACCGGGTTCAACAGCATCGACGGGTCAACATGGAATCCGTTTAGCGGAACCATGCTCTTTGCCCAGGAGGCGGCTGCGAACGGCGGCGTCATCGAGATGGGCTCCGATTTTGATTCGAACACAGGAGGGGGCGCGGGTTTACGCACGCTTTATGGCAGTATCGGCCGCGGCGGCTACGAAGGCATCCATCCTGATGACTCTGGCAATATCTGGATTGTCGAAGACGTCGGTGGGACTTTGGTTTTGAATAATGCAAAGAATCCGAACTCGTTTGTTTACCGGTTGGTTCCTCTGAATCCGAGCGATCTTTCTCGTGGCAAATTACAGGCGCTCCAAGTCTCCATTAACGGCCACCCCCTAGTGTTCGTGCCGGTGGACACCCAGCACCCGAATGGCGACACCCGGTCGCATAGCCAACTGCTGCTGCACACATTGGGTGCGTCCTGGCCGGTCCAATGGGTCACTGTCCATGACACCGAGATAAACGGCACAGATCCTTTTGATGCCAACGCGTTGGCAAAAGCCGCTGGCGCAACGCCATTCAAGCGACCCGAGAATGGGCAGTTCCAGCCTGCTTCACACTTTCAGACATTCTTCTTCGCAATCACCGGCGACACAGATAATATCGCGGGCACAGACCCAGTGCTGGCAGCGCGCGGCGCTTGGGGCGGACTCTTTCGTGTCGATCTAGACGCAAACCGCGAGACTGGGCACATCTCTCTCGTTGTCCTTGGTGACGCCGACCATGCGTCGTTCGATAATATAACGTTCGTGGATGATAAGGATACGGTTTTGCTGACGGAAGACCGCGGGGACACGTTGCACGATCAGCTGAATAAACTCGATTCGGTTTGGGCGTACAAACTAAACAGGCGAAATCCTGAGAGAAACGTAGTGGCCCGGTTCATGGCGCTTGGTCTGGATCGGTTGGCTGGCTTACCAGGGGAAGAAGACAACGAACCCACCGGGCTGCACATGTCTGAAGGAAACAGCTCGATTGACGGATTAATCGGCACGACGGTATTCAGCACAGATCGGGCGAGGCTTTTCTTCACCCAACAGCACGGCGAAAACAATCTGTTTGAGGTGTTCCCCTCGGCTGAATAGCCCTGGAGGATTGAGACAGGCACGCAGCGCCCCGGATTGGGAAACCGTCCGGGGCGTTTTTTGCGTATAACAAACGAAACGAACATTCGATCGAACACCAATTCTGCGGATCGAGCGCTCAGCGGCCGCACTGCGACTTTGAATTCGCATTAACCATGGGCTGGTGGCAAACAAAACCTGCGGGCGCTCCGGAAAAGCTCCGGAGCGCCCGACTCTGCTTTCAGTTCCTTAACCTAACCAGTGCTTCCAAAGAATTTCCGCGACTCAAGCCGTCCACTCGGGTGCGTGCATCAACATTGCACGCCCCAGTGACAAACAGATGGCGATCGCGAAAAAAATTCGTGACACGTTATCGCCAGGCGCTGCGACTTCACCACGAGCCTGAGAAGCAGATGCCGCACTTTGTGTGCACCGTGTCCATTTCTAGGTACTGATTTGCGGCAGTCGCCAAGCGCCGCTACAGAACGGGCATGAAAATTTGTCGCTTGTTATTCGCGATCGTTTTCTGCGCCGTGGCGACGCTTCTTGGAAGTGACGACTTGGAGGAGCGTTTGCAGCCGGCGCTTGAAGCGATCTCGCCGGACGGTCTGCTCGCGCACATCAAAGTTCTCGCGTCGGATGAATTCGAGGGGCGCGCACCGGGGTCAAAAGGCGAAGAACTTTCGGTGAAATACATCACCGATCAGTTCAAGAAGATCGGGCTTAAACCGGGAAATCCCGACGGGACATACACGCAGGAAGTTCCCCTCGCCGGGATCAAAAGCGAACCACGAATGTCTTTCGTCGTTGGCAATAAAACGATGGATCTGAAGTATCCGGATGATTTCGTTGCTTCATCGGCGCGGCTCCAACCGGAGATTAAGGTTGAGAAGTCAGGTCTGGTTTTTGTCGGATACGGGGTCGTGGCGCCGGAGTACGGCTGGGACGATTACAAGAATGTTGATGTGAAGGGCAAAACACTGCTGATGTTGATCGGCGATCCGCCGATTCCCGATCCAAAAGATCCTTCAAAACTCGACGACAAAATGTTCAAGGGAAAAGCGATGACGTATTATGGTCGCTGGACCTATAAATACGAGATCGCAGCGAAAAAAGGCGCGGCGGCGGCGATCATCATCCACGAAACGGAACCTGCCGCTTATCCGTGGCAGGTGGTGAGATCGAGCTGGGGCAAAGAAAACTTCGAACTCGATAATCCGAACAAGAACATGGACGCCGTGGCCGCGCGTTCATGGATCACACTCGATGTTGCGAAAAAATTGTTCGCCGACTCCAAACAGGATTTCGATGCCTTCAAGAAATCTGCGATCACCAAAGATTTTCGACCTGTGATCCTGGATGCGAAAGCCAACATTGAGATCGAACAGCAGGTTCGCTCGTTCAAATCGCACAATGTCATCGGTAAACTCGAAGGTAGTGATCCAAAGTTAAACGGTGAATACGTGATCTATACAGCGCACTGGGACCATCTCGGCCGCCATCCCGAATTGCAGGGCGACCAGATTTTTAATGGCGCGATTGATAATGCATCAGGGGTAGCGTCAGTGGTCGAGATCGCGGGCGCGTTCCTGAAAGTCAATCCGCCGCCGAAACGGTCAGTGTTGTTCATGTCAACAACAGCGGAAGAAGCAGGACTGCTCGGTGCCAAATTTTACGCGGAGCACCCGCTGTATCCGCTGGAGAAAACACTGGCGGACATCAACCTCGACAGCATGAATGTCTGGGGAAAGGCGCGCGATATCGAGGACCTGAGTCTTGGTTTTTCCACGCTCGACGATCTTCTCGCTGCCGCGGCCAAGCAGCAGGGCCGCACCGCGATCCCGGACAGCCGCCCTGACAAAGGCAAGATTTATCGCGCTGACAATTTCGAATTCTCCAAAGTCGGCCTTCCCTCGCTTTACATCGGCAAAGGCGAACATCTTCTTTCCCGTCCCGAGACCGCGCCACTCAAGTCCGACGAATATGATTCGACAGATTACCACCAGGTCACCGACGAAGTGCATCCCGATTGGGATCTCTCTGGCGCCGTGCAAGATGTTCAACTTGTATTCGAAGTTGGTTACGAAGTAGCCAATGGCGACAAATTTCCTGAATGGAAACCGGGAAGCGAATTCAAGGCAAAACGCGATTCAATGCTGAAGAAGTGATTGGGTTAGGCAGAATTTTCCGTTGTAAGTGTCGTTAGGTGTATGCGCGTCGTTCGCTGGATACTGCTGCCGATAGTTTGTATCGCAGCATGGATCGCCACGCTCTCTACAGGCGTAGTGACTCACTCCGTTGCGGAATGTTTCTGCCCCTCAAACCAGATGGTGTCGGGCATGTGCGTCGCGCCATGGTTTGAGACTCTCGATGCTTGGCTCGTTCGCTTCTTTTGC
Source organism: Candidatus Udaeobacter sp. (assembly GCA_036264275.1). Classification (GTDB taxonomy): domain Bacteria; phylum Verrucomicrobiota; class Verrucomicrobiia; order Chthoniobacterales; family UBA10450; genus Udaeobacter. The sequence continues at coordinate 10,462 of DATARG010000002.1, forward strand.
GCATTTGCCGCCGCTCTCATTATTGTCTCGTGCTACGTCACTGCTCCAGCCGCACGCACTCTTGTTGCATGGATCGTGTTCTCTCTGGGTGGCGTCTATGCGCTGTGGATTGCAGTCATTTCGTGGGCATGGCGCGAGTTTATCGTCGCGGGTGTTGGCGGCCTAGCAGCCGTGTTGGTACTGACGCGCGGTCAAAACATTCTTAGGAGGACCAGCCGTGTTGTACGACAAAACGCCTAACGAAGCGCTGCAACCAAACCGCCTGAGGGCGGGAAACGAATGATATGAATCCGAATGTTGATGTGTTTTTAAGAAAAACCAAAAAGTGGCGGGACGAATTTGAGAAATTGAGAAAGGTCTGCCTTGATTGCGGACTGACCGAGGAAGTGAAGTGGGGTAAGCCTTGTTACACGTATCAGGATAGTAACATAGTTCTGATGCATGGATTTAAAGACTACTGTGCGCTCCTGTTTATGAAAGGGGCCTTGTTGAAGGATCCCAATCGTATTCTCATCCAGCAAACGGAGAACGTGCAGGCGGCGCGTCAGATTCGGTTCACTAATGTTAGAGAAATTGTCGAGATGGAACGCGTCTTGAAAGCGTATGTCAAAGAAGCCATTGAAATGGAAAAAGCGGGTTTGGAAGTCAATTATAAGAAGACGTCAGAATTCATAACACCTGAAGAATTTCAAAATAGATTGAATGAATCTTTGGCCTTGAAAAGGGCCTTCAACGCGTTAACGCCAGGACTCCAGAGAGGATACGTCCTTTATTTTTCTGGAGCCAAACAATCGAAAACCCGAAAATCAAGGATTGAAAAATGTGTGCCGCGGATTCTCAATGGTGAGGGATTGAATGACTGATGCCACCAAACGTTCGATTTTTCGTTCTATCCACATTGTTTTCGGCATTCCAGTAATCGGTTACATTTATAGCCCCTTCAAAGAACTTCCAAACTACGCTCCCGTTGTTCGGTATGTCGCGCTTCCGGTAATTGTCCTTTCGGGATTTTGGATGTGGAAAGGCCATTTAGTGCGAAGGCTCATTTCGAAAACTCGTTAAAATACGTTCAGTTCCAGCGACAACAAACAGATGATCACTTCAATTCATACGTTGATTTACTCCGATGATGCTAACGCAACGCGGGCGTTCTTGCGTGACGTGCTCGGCTGGAAGTATGTGACGGAAGATTGGGATAACGACTGGCTTATCTTCAAATCGGGTCCGAGCGAGATGGGCGTGCACCCGACGCACAGCGTTTGGGAAGGCAAAACTTATGATCGCCCGAGGCAGCACTCGATCGCGCTCATGTGCGATGATATCGATGCGACGGTCGGCGAGTTGCGGGCGAAAGGAGCGCAGTTTCGCGGCGCGATTGAGGAACGCGAGTACGGCCGCATCATCATGATGATTGTGCCCGGCGCGGATGACATCCAGTTGTATCAGCCGAGTCACAAGCTCGCGTACGATCTTTAGTAGACAGAGTCGAGTGATCGACTCGGACGGATCGATTTAACAAAAGATTAAAATTAATTATGAAGACAGATACAGAACGGTCACATATCTCATCCCGCATTTGTTGGATGGGAGTCGCGATTTTGCTGGCTGTCCTTTTCGCGACGAATGCTTTGGCCCTGGCGGACCCGATTAGTATTAGTAGCCCGGATCATCCACAGACATTCACGTACGGCGAAATGATCTGGCACCAACTCTACAAACGCTCAAATGGTGAACTGGCCGCGCGAATCACATTCAGTAATCGTCCTTATGTCGGCGACGATACCCCGCGTACAGATGAGCCGTTCGATTTTCGCTTCCCTGGTGTCCGATTCGATTCCGCACGAGGTATCTTTTTTGCCAGTAGCCCCCATGGCGAACGGATCCCGGTCGCGCGCCTTCGACAATTCCCCTATGACTGGATTGATTTGTCGTCGGGCGCAAAAGTCTATTTACTAAAAGATCGCGGTCGCGTCACTGCGACCCTGACGGCCACAGATTTTCCGCGCGGAGGAATACGTTGGATCCAGATGGACAACAATTTTTCACTACAGAATCTTTTGGCCGCGCTGTTCCGAGACTTTCAGCGCTTGGATAACTAATATTGGCCGGAAGATTGGGAGCTTGGTTTCAAACTAGTCGCATCCGTTGTGGCGACTTCATTGATCGGAAGCACTCACAATTATTTCTTGGCCGAGGGGATCGTGTCCGCCACCGAACCGTCTAGACTAACGAGTGTCGGGACCTGGAGCGAGTAGCGTTGATGCGCGGAGGACTCCGCCTCAATTGGAATCGCTATGATCCGCGTTGGGTTGCGTGATCGAGTGTAAATCGCGAATGAGCGAATCGAGCTTGCGCACATCTTTTCGGCGACCCTTTTCCGGTTTCAGTTTGCGCTTGCGCATCATGATCGTCAGATCGCGAATGTCGTGGAGTCGCTCGCGCGACAAGTCTTCAGCCCGTTTGTATCGAGTCACGGCCACGATGCTTTCGGCCAGATCAAGCTCCAGGCGCGCGGCGTAAGCCCGAATTGTCCGGCGTAAATCGCGTCGCATCGCATCCAGTTCATCGGTCAACATCGTGACGGGAGAAACCTCGCGCGGTGCTTTCGTGTGCCGTTGTTTTTTTCGTTTCAATGATTGAAAAGCGGCAAGAAGCCCGTCGGGAACATGCTCCCGACGGGCTCTTACGAACCTAACCATCCTAGAACTTGATATTCAGGTCGGCGGTAAAGAAGTTGTACTCAGTCGTTGGATTGGTTGCGATGGCAAGGCTTCCCACGTTTCCGCCGGTGCCGAGATTGCCATTGTACTGCCAACCGTGGGCGTAGGTCAGCTCGAGGTTCACAGCCGCTGTAAAGTTGTACGCGAGCTGAGCAGCGATACCGTGCATGTTCTCCTGCGCGTTGAAAATATCGTCGTCGATCAGGTTCGGATCGAGCGCGTACTGCTGGATCTGTTGATACCAAACGTTGAATCGCCAATCGTGTTTTTTCTTTAAGTCGCCGATACCGAGTCCGATCTGAAACGCGTAGCGCTGGCCGCCTTGGCCCGGGTTACCTGCGGCATCGGCACGATCGTCGGCCTCGAAATTAGTCGCAAAATCGCCGAATATTCGCATGGGTAATCCCCACGCTTTCCAGCCGAATTCCACCGGTACATCCAATATCAGCAGACTGTTGATTCCAGTCTGATTTTGCGCCAACGAGTCTGAATTCGTTAGGTAAGGAGAACCACCCTGATAATGGATGTTAAATGTATCGCCGTTGCCTGTGTAATTGTAGAGAGTCGGAGCAAATTGGAAGTAAAAATTATGCGGGAAATTAAACCGCGCGCCTACCTGCCACGCGAGCAGGAATGCGTCCGTGTTCGGGACTAGTTGACTGCTGCCATTTCCCGATGTCGTGGCCCTGGCGCCGAGCGGATTCTCCGGATTCGCGTCGTCATAAACGAATTGTCCGAAGTTCGCGAAGAGATCGAGTTTCAGGAATGGCTCCGGCGGTTTCGCGGCCACAACGGCTTTACTGTCCTTGCCATCCTTGCTGAACGATGGCGGCGGAGCGGGCTCAGCTCCAAACACAAATGTATGTTTCCACTGCTCGGCCAGCCCTTCTGGATTGATGTCCGGATCCCACACCATTCGGGTGTTTATGATCGGGTTCGGCATCCGGCCACCAGTGAATACAAAGTCCGGGAAACCCTTGTAGCCGCCATATGCCTGACCGACGTAAACGGTGTCGCTGTTCTTCTCGAAGGGTCCGCCGCCACCGGGGGTGCTACTCGCTGTGTCGTCACCAAACGTCACGTTTGTCGAACGCGCGTTATTACTGGTTTCCAACCGAACCCCAAAGAACCAATCGTCCATGAGCGTTCCACGCAAGCCAAGGCGGAGACGATAACGCTCGCGCTCGCGCTCCTGCCAATCGTTTGTCCCTGCGATGCCCGCACCGGGCGACGCGACCGGGCCTCTGTCTTTGGTCTCGCCTCCGTTATATTGGTAACGCAGCCGCACGTCCCCATAGAGCTCCAACTCAGTGATGGACGTGGATAATTTCCATTTGTCCGCTGCGGATTTTTCGAGGGGGACGGATTTCTCCACATAAGTTTTTCCGTCGTAAACGATTTCTGTCTTGGTCGGCCCTCCAGGAACGGCACTCGGGCCAGACGCCTCATGTTTTTTCAAGCTGTTTACCTCTTGTTTGAGTTCTGCCAGCTGGCGCTTTAACTCCTGGATCTGTTGGGATTCAGAAGATGTTTGCGCCCAGATCGGTTGTGCCGCCATTGAAACGATCGCAACAAGACTTCCGCCTGCGGCGCGCATAAGAATTTTTTTAGTGAGCATTGTTTCTCCTTTAAGTGATGGTGGTTTTGGCTTTCTGAGGGGACGCGCTTCCAGTGAACGGGATGGAGGCTAAGAGCGAATTGTTACAGTCGTATGACGAAGACGTGACGATTCGGTGAACTTTGCGATTTACCTCTGAAGCGATTCGTTCAGGGCGTATAGAAACGTTTGAAATTTATGTCGCAGGTGATTTGAATTCGCTGGTCATGGAAACAGCTCCTGGTAGAAAAATCCTGATCATTGAAGACGAGAGTGACGTCTCCGATCTTCTCGAGATGGGCTTGCGCAAGGCCGGCTTTAAGACTTTGTCAGCAACCGACGGCGCAACGGGTCTGCAAAAGGCGCGTGACGACCGGCCGGACTTCATCGTTCTTGACTTGATGTTGCCAAAAATGTCCGGACTGGAGGTCTGCAGAATTTTGAAAGGCGATACGGCGACATCTCATATCCCGATTCTGATGTTGACTGCCAAAGCAGAAGAGATTGATCGAATCGTCGGTCTGGAATTTGGCGCTGACGATTACGTAACCAAGCCTTTCAGTCCGCGCGAAGTGACGTTGCGAATCCGGGCAATTTTGCGGCGAGGTGAGAAACAAGAGGAAACGCTCCAAGCAGGTTCGATCACGATCGACCCTGCGCGTCATCAGGTTCGGGTCAGCGGCAAACGGGTGTATCTCACCAGCCTCGAGTTCAAATTGCTACGGACATTGATCCAACGCAGGGGCCGTGTGCAGGACCGCGATAAGTTGCTCAACGACGTGTGGGGGTATGAAAGCGTCATCGACACCCGCACGGTCGACACGCACGTGCGTCGTTTGCGCGAAAAGCTCGGCAAAGCGGGCGCCGCAATAGAAACTGTGCGTGGTTTTGGCTATCGAGTCCGCGAAGAGTAGCTCCGCGGTGTGAAAGCGGTGCGAAGACGCCTCGCATTCCTAAGGCGCTGCGCGCAAAATGAAATGAAGTCGGCTCCTATTTCGCGGAGCTTTGGGAGTGCGAATGCATCTCCGCGTCGCGTCGGCGCATGGCTTTGCAACACAAACCAAGTGTGGAAAGAATAGAAACGTTGTGGCCTGGTTCGCTATTGTTCTAATTTGCGCTGCGTTCGGCTGTGTTGCCTTTCTCGTATGGCGCAAATGGATCACACCGTGGAGACAGGTTGAAGACGCCATAACCCGGATCAGCCGGGGTGAGTGGCCGCGCACATTTTTGATGGAGGGCAACCCGCCGGCGCGACGCATCGGGTTCCAGCTTGAAAAGATAGTTAGTGGTTTGGAGCAGCTCCAAAAGCAAATCGCAAAGCGTGAATCAGGGATGCAAACCATTTTTTCTGCAATGCAGGATGCCTTGTTGGTAGTGGATTCGAATCGACAGATAATTTTGACTAACGAGACATTCCGAAAACTTTTCGACGCACCTGAAATTCCACTGGGAACGCCACTGCTGGAAATTATTCGTGATCCTACGCTGGATCGCCTGCTCACCGATGCATTCCGTGGTGATGGACCGGTCCGCTACGAGTTGACTCTCGACGAATCGCAAATCGAGCTGCATGTCGTGGCTACAAAGAACGAGGCCTGCGAAATCACTGGCGCTCTCATATTGTTTCAGGACATCACGGAGTTGAAGAAAGTGGATCAGGTGCGGCGCGATTTCGTGGCGAACGTTTCGCATGAATTGCGCACACCACTATCGATCCTGCGCGGCTACATCGAGACGTTACTCGATAGTCCAAAAACCCCAACTGAGGAGCTCACTCGAATTCTTCGCGTCATGGAGCGTCATTCCGATCGGCTTGAGTTACTCGTGGAAGATTTGCTTACGCTGGCGCAACTGGAATCTGGCAACCCAAACTTGCAGATGGGAACGGCCGATCTTTCGACTTTTCTCCCTGAAATCGTTCGCGATTGGGAAAAGAAGCTCAAAAGTAAACAGCTCACCATCATTGTGGATGTTCCGCCTGAGTTGTTGCCGATTTGCGTGGATCGCACGCGACTACAAGAAGCTCTTTACAACTTACTCGATAACGCGGTGAAATACTCACGCGAGCATGGCGAGATTCGGCTAAGCGCGCGCCAACGCGACAGCGAAATAGAACTCATCGTTATCGACCAGGGCATCGGCATTGCCAAAGAAGATTTGCCGCGCATTTTCGAACGCTTCTACCGCGCAGATAAAGCACGCAGCCCTGCCAAAGTCAGCGGGACCGGCCTCGGTCTCGCGATTGTAAAACACATTGCGCAATTACACGGCGGGCGCGTGGAGGCGGATAGCGAATTGGGAAGAGGCACCACGATTCGGGTGATCTTGCCTTCGGCAATCTCGCGTGATTCGTGATCCGTTACATCGTTACGGCGGAATTTTCGATTCAACGCTTCACCGATCGACGCCGCTCAAGAGTTTGTCACACAAACGTAACAGTAAAGGCTTTGACCGGCTGAATCGGCGTGCGGCAGTTTTGTTTAATGATGAAACTGCACAAAACAAAGCTTCTTGGGCTGGCAATTGCGTTGGGACTGAGCGTAAACGCTTCGGCGCAAATGATGATTAACGGTGCGGGTGCGACGTTCCCGTATCCGATTTATTCCAAATGGTTCGACGAATACGCGAAAGTCGATCCGTCTGTTCGCTTCAATTATCAATCGATCGGTTCCGGAGGCGGGCAAAAGCAGATAATGGCGCAAACGGTCGACTTCGGCGCATCCGACGGCCCGATGAGCGATGATAATTTGAGCAAAGCGCCGGGAAAACTCCTGCATATTCCCACCGTCGCAGGAGCAGTCGTGTTGGTGTCCAACCTGCCGGGCAATCCCGCCCTAAAGCTGGATGGAGACACCATCGCGGGAATTTTTCTTGGGCAGATCAAAAAATGGAATGATCCAAAGCTGACCGCATTAAATCCCGGGGTAAAACTGCCCGATCAAGATATCGTGGTCGTACATCGATCGGATGGTAGCGGAACCAGCTTTATTTTCACCGATTACCTGAGCAAGGTCAGCCCGGAGTGGAAGCAAAAGGTCGGGAACAATACGTCAGTCAATTGGCCGGCTGGCATCGGCGGCAAAGGGAATGAAGGCGTCTCCGGACAGGTGAAACAAACGCCGGGAGCGATCGGCTATGTCGAATTGATTTACGCTATTCAGAACAAAATGTCCTACGCGGACGTGAAAAATTCCGCAGGCGAACTTGTGAAACCCACAATCGAATCAGTGACGGCGGCGCTCGCCACCGCAGAGATTCCTGATGATTTCCGTTTCTCGATGACAAACGCGCCGGGGAAGGACGCCTATCCAATCTGCGGCGCAACATGGTTGCTGGTTTATCAGCAGCAGAAAGATGGCGCGAAAGGCAAAAAACTGATTGAATTCCTGAAGTGGGCTGCGACGAAGGGCGAAGCGATGGCCAAAGCCCTCGACTACGCGCCATTGCCGGAAAGCGTTCAGCAGCGGGTCTTGAAACGGATTGAAGAAATCAAAAGTTAAGGACGATTCAATCGGGTAGTTGCGATGTTCCACCGGCCGAGAGTATTATTTATTTGCGTCCACAATGGGGGACGCAGCCAGATGTGTGAGGCTTTTCTCAAGCACTATGGAGGCGACCGGTTCGATGCGCAGAGCGCAGGCCTCGATCCGGGCGAATTGAATCCGCTGGTAGTCGAAGCGATGGCGGAAATCGGGATCGACATTTCGCAAAACAAAACCAAGAGCGTGTTCGACGTGTGGAAAAGGGGTGAGGCTTTTCAATACGTTGTGGCAGTATGCGATGCCGAATGGGCTGAGAAATGCCCGATCTTCCCCGGGGTAACGAAGCGTTTGCATTGGCCCTTTCATGACCCGTCAAAAATCACAGGTACACCGGACCGGAAGTTGCTGAAGGTCCGCCAAATTCGCGACGAGATCGCGGCAAAAGTTCAAGAATGGTTGGTGTCTGTTCCTGTCGAACAACCAGCATAAAATATGTCAACCATCACGGTAGCGGAAGCAGACGCGATTCAGACGGCCACGGCGCGAATGTCGCCGCCGTCGAGATTTGGCGATAAGGCGTTTGAATGGCTTACACTGGCGATGGCATTCACGGTAGTGGTGCTCATTATCTTGGTTGGTTGGGAACTCTGGAGCGGATCCCTACTTTCCATGAAGAAATTCGGTGTTCATTTCCTCGTTACGTCAACATGGGACCCCGTCGCCGAAGAGTTCGGCGCGCTGCCCTTCATTTACGGGACGCTGGTTTCTTCTCTAATTGCTCTTCTCATTGCTGTTCCGCTGGGCATCGCGACGGCAGCGTATCTCACGGAGCTTGCTCCTTTGTGGATTCGGCAGCCGCTGGTGTCTTTGATAGAAATGTTGGCTGCGATCCCGAGCGTAATTCTTGGGCTGTGGGGGATTTTTGTAATGATTCCGTGGCTGCGGGATTATATCTTTCCGTTTCTCAAGCGGATATTCGGGTGGACTCCTTTTTTCAGCGGACCGATTTACGGCCCATGCATGCTTGCAGGTGGAATCATCGTCGCGATTATGATTCTGCCGATCATAACTTCAGTCTCGCGCGAAATCCTCCGAAGCGTTCCGGATTTGCAACGGGAAGCAGCTTATGCGCTGGGCGCAACGCGCTGGGAGGCGACGCGGATCGCGGTGCTGAGTTATGCGAGAAAAGGTTTGTTCGGCGCAGTGATACTTGGACTTGGCCGCGCGCTGGGTGAAACGATGGCC
>DATARG010000024.1:0-2809 GCA_036264275.1 Candidatus Udaeobacter sp.
AAATGGCGGCGCATGTGTGCTACGCGTTTAAGCCCAAATCGTTCAATTGCCTTGGTGCGAATGTGCGCGATGGCTTCTTCAACCGAATCCGTCGCATAAATCAGTTTTAAGTCTGAGGAGCTGATTTTCCCACGCTCCGCCATTTCCTGGATAAAATCGATCAGGTGCCTCCAGTAATCAGTTCCCATGATCACAATCGGAAAATCTTTAATCTTTCCGTTCTGAATTAGTGTGAGCGCTTCAAAAAGCTCATCGAGCGTGCCGACGCCGCCCGGCATAACGACGAAGGCGTAGGAATATTTTATCAGCAGCGCTTTGCGAACAAAAAAATAATGCAGCCGGACGCAACGATCGAGATACATGTTGGATGATTGCTCGAATGGCAGCTCGATATTGCATCCAACCGAGCGGCCGCCGACCTCTTTTGCGCCGCGATTGGCAGCCTCCATAATGCCCGGGCCGCCGCCGGTCATCACTGTGAATCCGAGCCGCGCAATCGCCGCGCCCATTTTCAGGGCTAGTTCGTAATGCGGATCGTCTGGTTTAACTCGCGCCGAGCCGAAAACGGTCACGCAAGGACCCACGAAATGAAGAGCGCGATATCCGCGCAAGAAATCGCGCATGACTCGCAGCAATGTGCAGAACTCTGCGATTCGCGAGTTCGGGCCTTCAAGAAATATTTCATCAGCGCGCTGCGGCGGAGCGATGACCGCGGTCACCGCCGAATCGGGCGCGGAATGGATTGGAGCTTCACTTGCCATTAACTTTTAACGGCCGCTCCACAGTACTTCAATATTTCCGCCGCATGTGGCTGGGAAGAATGTTTAGCTCGCTGCGGTACTTGGCGACGGTGCGTCGCGCAATAGGGATGCCGCGCTCGCTTAGAATCTCCACGATCTCGTGATCGCTCAAGGGCGCGCTGCCGCTCTCATGCTTGACCAGGTCGAGAACCGCTTGTTTCACGCTGGTGTTGCTCAGCGATTCGCCCGTCGCAGTTTGGTAGCCACCGGTAAAAAAGTATTTCATTTCGAATACGCCCTGGGGCGTGGCCATGTATTTTCCGGATACCGCCCGGCTAACCGTGGTCTCATGCACCCCGACTACTTCAGCGACTTCTGCCATCGTCATCGGCTTCAAATGCGATCGGCCGTGATCGAGGAAATCGCGTTGCCGTGAAACGATCTGATGCGCGATGTTCATAATTGTTTGCTGCCTTTGATGGATTGAGCGGATCAGGAATTTGCCGCTGCGGATTTTATCCCGGATATAGTCTTTCACGTCGCTGCTCTGCGCGTCGCCAGACGCAATGATGTCCTTGTACAGGTTGCTGATCCGCAGATGTGGGATCTGTTCGTTGTTAAAGGAGATCTGATATTCGCCGTCTACTTTTTCCACAATGACGTCCGGTAACACGTAATTCTGCGGCGCCGCGGCAAAGACCTGGCCGGGACGAGGATTCAATCGGGCAATGTTATCGGCCGCTTTTTGGACATCTTCGACGCTGATCGCCATTCGGCGCGCGATCTCCAGAAACCGGTGCCGTCCCAAGTCGTCCATGTGGTCGGATACGACTCTGTACTCGAGGCTGTGTTCCTTTCCCTGTCGTCGCAATTGGATCAGCAAACATTCGCGTAAATCGCGCGCGCCAACTCCCGCTGGATAAAAAGTTTGGATTACTCCAAGCCCCCTTTCGAAGTCGTCCTGCGGGATTCCCGAGTTCAGCGCCATTTCTTCCGTGGTGCTTTGGAGAAATCCATCGTCGTCGACGTTGCCTACGATGAGCTCCGCAGCTTTGCGGTCGTCGGCGCTCAGCACAGTCTGGTTCAATTGCGCGATCAGATTTTGCTGGAGCGTTTCCTGGACTGGAATGGAATCGAACAGGAACTGGCGCTTCTCATCTGCTTCCTTCGAACCGCGCCGGCCGTCGAAGTTGGAGCTTGCCGACTGTGCCATGTAATCACGCCATTCCTCATCCAGGCTTGCCAGTTTCTCGAACTCGTCCCTAAAATTCTCGTCGGGTGAAGCTTCACCTTCGCTGCGCTCGTTAAGGCGTGAGTCCTCCGGCAACTCTTCCAGCACGGGGTTTGTTTCCATCTCCTGTTGAACCAGGTTGCGCAGTTCGAGCAGCGGCGTCTGGAGAATGAGCAGGCTCTGTTGCAGTTGCGGCGACAGAACCTGCTGCAACGCGAGACTTTGCCTCTGCTGCATTCCCGGTGCGGCCATAGGCCGAGTTTACGAGCACGGCTGGTCGCGGGCAAGCGACTCGACGATAACTCTGGCGGCAGGCATGCTGCCCACCGGGCTACGATCTGCAGTTAAGAGGACTGCCTCTACAGCTGTCGTTTTATCGGTTCATTCGGCTATCGGTTGGAAGATATTTTACCGATGCACAAAATCGTTACGCCATTTACGCAACAAAAAATATTCGTTGTACGGCCGGTCGTCCGTGATACGAATCTGCGCTTGAGGATTTAATGCCAATTGGACCGGCATTTCGTTGCCTAACACTCGCTGAATGTAATTAACCAAAGTCTCGGAGCGCTCCCATTCCAACAAATCAATTGCCGCTGCAGCCGGCGTTCTGGATGCGATTTCTCTGGCGGAGATGTTCGCGATCGGTTGCTGCGAAGACAGCATGTGCACGCCCATGTTATCGACTGACACAAAACAACGTACGAAAGAAAATGAATTTACAAGGGATCGAAGAATGGCTGCACGCGAGTCGGGAGACGCGTCCGCGGGAACCCATGTCGCCAGTATTCCGTCTTGGTTCAGATGCGCCTTGGCCAACGCATAAAATTCCTCGGAG
>DATARG010000071.1:0-4670 GCA_036264275.1 Candidatus Udaeobacter sp.
ATTCATCACCAGCACTGTTGAATCGACAATTCCATTTTTCTGAAATGGCATCGCTTCCTGGCCGGTGCCGACTGTCTCGATAATGACGTAATCGAAATTCGACCGCGCCAGCAACGCGAGGCAATCGCGCGTTGCGGGCGAGAGTCCGCCGGCCTGTCCTCGCGTAGCCATGCTGCGCATGAACACGCGATCATCCTGCGAGTTGATCATAGTCGCGCGATCGCCCAGCAAAGCGCCTTCGCCGACTACACTGGGATCATGCGACAAAATCGCCATTCGGCCTCTTGGATTTCGATACAGGAACCGCAAGACGAGCTCGTCGATTAGCGTGGTCTTTCCGGCGCCCCCGGGCCCGGTGAAACCGATGACCTTCGTATTTGCGATTTGCGATTTGCGATTTGCGATTGTGATCTTCTGAGTTCGGCGTTGGGCGTTTGGCGTTCGACGTTTTCTGTTCTTAATCCCGTAGGCTTCTTCGATCTTACTAAGTTCGTGCGCTAGTTCCTGTTCAACAGATTTTGGGCGCGGCCGTTTCGTTCGTGGTTTGCCATAACGCCGATGGACAAATTTCACCATGTCGTCGAGTGAGGTGCCGGCGAAGAAAATCTCGTCTACGCCTTTGCTTCTCATCATTGCGGCGTCGTCATGCGTGATAGTCCCGCCGCCGCCCCCGAAAACCTTGATATCGTCTGCGCCTTTCTTGCGCAGAAGATCAACAACGGCCGCGAAAAATTCGATGTGCCCGCCGTTATAACTCGAGATCCCAATCGCCCGCACGTCTTCCTGAATGGCGGCACGAACGATATCACCAACCGAACGGTGATAACCGAGATAAATCACTTCTATTCCGTGCCGGATAAATTCCAGGTTGATCGTGTTGATCGCGCTGTCGTGGCCGTCACAAATCGGGACTGCGGTTAGAATTCGAATGGGCGAAGGCATTTCTTCCAAGAGCTAACAACAAATCTGGAATCCAGGAAAACAGGAAAACTAACGAAATGTTTCTTTCTTCCTAATTTTCTACTTTCCTGAGTAACCTCCGCCACAATCGTATGAAAAATTCTGGGCCGTTTCGCGCAATCCTCACCGCTGGTCTGATCGTCGGCGTTTTGGACATTTCATCCGCGTTCATAATCTGGTGGCAACGCGGCATGGGCGCGCGACGCGGATTGCAGGGAATCGCTGCTGGATTGCTGGACGCACACTCGTACGACGGCGGATTGGTAACGGCTGGCCTCGGTCTGGCGCTCCATTTTTTCGTGGCGTTTGTGGTCGTAACGGTTTTTTACCTGGCCAGTCGAAAAATCCAATTTCTGACGAGTCACCCTGTTGTGTCGGGTGTCTTGTACGGGATGTGTGTTTACCTTGTGATGTACTGGTTAGTTTTGCCAACGGCGTTTCCATTGTTTCGACATCGCATTGGGAACGACTTGCTTGCCGTTGCCATTCATATTTCGTTGATCGGCTTGCCGTGCGCGTTGATTGTGAGCCACTACTGCCAGAAGACGCGGCGGTCGCCATGAAAAATCCTTTCGATTTCACCGGGAAAGTCGCGCTGATTACAGGCAGCTCGCGCGGGATTGGCGCGGAGATGATCAAAGCCTTCGGCGCCCGTGGCGCACAATGCGTGGTGAATTACGTCGCCGACGCGCAAGGACGAAATAAAGCCGATGCTTTCGGTGTGGCGAAAGAACTCAATGAACCCCTTGTGATCGAGTGTGACGTGACGCAGCCCCAGCAGGCCGAGGCGATGATGAAGCAGATACAGGATCAGCGGGGTGGGCTCGATCTTCTGGTAAACAATTCCGGCATAATCAGCGATCGCACTATTAAGAAGATGTCCCTGGAGGAATTCGAAAGCGTCGTCCGCGTGAATCTCATTGGGACATTCACAGTCACCCAGAAAGCGGCATCAATTCTTCGCAACGGCGGACGAGTGATTAATATGTCGTCTGTCAGCGGACAAATGGGACTCTTTGGCCAGGCAAATTATGCGTCGAGCAAAGCCGCAATTATTGCGCTTACCAAAGTTTCAGCGCGCGAATTTGCGCGCCAGAACATAACCGTGAACGCGATTGCGCCTGGATTCATAGACGTAGGAATGAGTAAAGGGATGCCGGAGGAAGTGACGCAGAACTTCATTAAACAAATCCCGCTCGGCCGCCTGGGCGAAGCTCACGAGATTGTTGATGCGGCGCTGTTCCTGGCCTCGCCGATGGCAAGTTACATCACGGGACACGTGCTCAATGTGAACGGCGGATTTTATCTGGGCTGAGCTATCCTTTCTTCGCTGGTTCGCGAAGACGAATCAGTCCAATTTTTGCACGAGCAGCCACACCAAGGCAGAAAGCATTGCTGCGAATGCCGATAAAACGAGTGTGGCACGCTTGGTCTGCCGTATCTTGAATGCTGGTTTAGGAATGTCGTCATGAATATGACTGGCCTCGAATAATTTCATCAGGGCAAAGGCGACAACAAAGCCGACCGCCGCCCATTTTAGGCATCCCAGAGTCAGGTCCAGCATCCCGCCGCATGGTAGCTCAGACGCCCCGCTCGCTCAAGGCCCATGCTGGAATCTCTCTTGCTGGCGGACGGGGGTTAGTCATCCCAGACGCAGCACATTCATTTGTCCGAGCGCGCGAGGGAGAATTAAACAACATGATCCCAAAGGATTGAATTCCCACAGCAATATATTGACTCTAATCCAGCGGTCTGTTTACGATGACCATCATGACCACAAAAATCCTTGCTCTGCTCTGTGTAGTCGGATTCGCCACAGTTTGTATTGCGCAAGATCAATCGCCCAGTCCGGGCGAATCACCAGCGCAAGCGCCAACGAAACATCGGGCGCGTAAAAAAGCGGAGACCACTGCCTCAGCAACTGAGACCAGCGGATCGCCGTCAGAGGCAGCCTCGCCCGCGGCTTCTCCCAAAGCGAAGCGCGCTCACAAACAAGCTGAAGCTGCCACAGCGGCAAGTCCAGCCGCATCACCTGCAAGTTCTCCCAAGGGTAAACGCGCCGCCCGCACAAAGGCCGGCGCCGCCGCGGCGGCAAGTCCTGCGGCATCAGCGTCACCAGCTACATTCAGCCTCGGCGATTTGTTTAAACCAAAGAACTCTACGGGAGCAGCCAGTCCCGCCGCCGCAGCCCCAGCCCCTGCGAAGGGCGCGAGTACTCAGGCAGCGGCGACGGCACCCGCGCCTGGCGGAGGTCATGGCCTTGTTTGGGTCAACACCGAGACGCACGTTTATCACAAAGAAGGCTCGCGTTTCTACGGTACCACGAAAAAAGGCAAATACATGACCGAAGACGAGGCAATGAAGGAAGGGGCCAGAGCTGCCCACAACTAACCTGACGTAAAATCTGTCTTCGCTGCGATACTCTGTACCGCGTCGGCCAAGCTCTCGAAGGTCGCGATAGTGACGTCCTGCCCATAATGGAATTGGGACAGGATGTTGAGACCGATGTCTTTGTGCGGGTCAGGTACGACGCGGGTCACGGAGGCAACCTGTTTTTCCGCAAGCATGTCCATGATCTCCGCGATGTGCCGAGCTGCTCCGGAATCCATTGACTCCAGCCAGCGGAAATCTGCCAGAAGGTGAAGCCCGGGCGCTACGTCTCGCAACAGCTCACGGATTTGTTCTGCGGCGAGCTTTGCTTCCTCGGCCGTGACTTTTCGTACCGCGCTGATCACCAGTAGGCGTTCCGACTGGTCGAGTTCAACGGCATACATGATTGGTCATCACACGAGGCAGCGAGGCTCGCAAGTTTGTCACTGCGCATTCCGAAATGCGCGGCACGGAGGAAACCGCTACAGCGAGTTTTGGAAGAAAACGTTCTCGAAGGTTGCTTGGAACGCGCCTGGCTTAGTCTCGCCGATTCGAAATGCAGGACTGATTTCGAATTGGGTAGCGCAATAAGTCTCCACGTCTGTCCTGCCGCACTGCTCGAGCGACGCACGCACGGCGTTTAGAGCGAGTGCCGGTGTGTTGCAATCGCGGCTGAGATGCCCAAGCACGACACGCTCGATTTTGCCGCGCAGCAACTCCTGAACCACGCCTGCGGCAGCGGTGTTTGATAGGTGCCCGTGCCGCGATTGGATGCGCTGTTTCACCGGCCACGGCCGTTCGGTGTCGTTCTGTAAAAGTTTTTCATCGTGATTAGTTTCGATCACGAGCGTTTGCACTTCTCGCAAACGTTCGACGATCAACTTGGTCACGTAACCGAGATCGGTAATAAATCCGAGGCTGCCTGAGCCGGCGTGAAACACAAAGCCGATCGGATCCACCGCATCGTGTGGCACGGGGAAGGTTTGCGCCGTGATATCGCAGATCGAAAACTCGGCGCCAGTCGCAAACAATCGCCAGTTTCGACATCGCTCCGCGAGACCGTTGGACCGAAGCGCCTCGGCCGTGAGCCGATTGCAGTAAATCGGCAAATCGAATTTGTGGCAGAGAACTTCAAGACCGCAGATGTGATCGGTATGTTCGTGCGTGAGAACAACGCCGTCGAGCTGCTCTGGTGTGACGCCGCATTGCTCGAGCCGCAACACGACTTGTCGCGCGCTCAGACCGCCATCAACGAGAATCTTGCAATGGTCGGTGGCAACTAGCGTGCTGTTTCCCGCGCTGCCGCTGCCGAGCATGGTTAGGCTGAACACGGGTCTAAA
>DATARG010000083.1:0-3985 GCA_036264275.1 Candidatus Udaeobacter sp.
CCAGCCTCAACCAGTTTTTCCAGTTCAGCATCCATTTGTGGGGACAAATTCGTCACCGTGACGTATAGGTCGCATCCGGGCGTCGCGCAATTTGCGATTGTCGCGCGGCTTTGCGCATGAAACCCTGCCCCGAGTGACGACGAGCATCTGGTTCTGGGTCGCCTTTCACATTGGCGTGTTCGTCGCCATCGGGATCGACCTGTTCACTTTCCGCCTGCGCGGCCGTGAATTGAGCATGGGCGCGGCCGCGCGCCGTAGCCTCGTGTGGGTGGTCGTCTCGCTGGCGTTTAACGTTGTCGTCTGGCGGGTGAAAGGGCCACACCACGCTCTCGATTTTCTTACCGGCTATTTAATCGAGTACTCGCTGAGCATGGACAACATCTTTGTGTTCGTGCTGATCTTCACGCATTTCCGGGTTCCACCCCGCGCTCAACACCGCGTGTTGGTCTGGGGAATTATTGGCGCTCTCATCATGCGCGGCACCATGATCCTGTTTGGCATCGCTTTGGTGCGTCGGTTTCATTTCGTCTTGTACATCTTCGGTCTTTTCCTTTTGATCACTGCAGCGCGCATGCTTTTCGGGAAACATCCGGGGCAAGATTTCAGGGAATCGCGCGTGATCCGGTTTTGTCGTCGAATTCTTCCGATCACCCGTGAATTCCACAACCAAGACTTCAAAGTGCACGTCGATGGGCGCTGGGTGTTAACGCCGCTTGCTCTGACCATGATCGTGATTGAAATCACAGACCTGGCATTCGCAGTTGATTCGATCCCGGCGATCTTTGCGATAACTCAAGACCCATTCATTGTTTATACGTCGAACATCTGCGCGATTCTTGGCTTGCGATCGCTTTACTTCCTGCTGGCTGGTCTGATGAACCGTTTCATCTATCTCAGAACCGGACTGGCATTGGTGCTCGGATTCGTAGGTTTGAAAATGATTACCGCAGAATTCCTGCCGTTCCCGCGAATAATCTCACTGGGAATCATTGTGCTTATCCTCGGTGTTACCATTTGGCTTTCCGTCTTGAAAACGAGTAATAGCACTGCACGCGAAGACCAAAAATAAAGTATTGCGTTTGCTATTCGGAATCGTTTAACTGCCAGCGAGTGCTTATGAAAACTACTCTTGCTGTCGTTGTGGTCGTTAGCCTCGCTATCGGAGCGTTCGCCGATATCCAAGATCCACCGGGGAACGATTATGGCCCAACTCGCAAACTGGGTCGCGGTATCGCGAACCTTATCATCGCTCCGACTGAGTTCTTTGTGACCGTCAACCAGATCAACCAAACGGAAGGTAACTCTGCCGGCGCTGGTTATGGCGTTTGGAAGGGAGCGGCACGCACAGCCGCGCGCCAAGGGGCCGGTCTTATTGAGATACTGACCTTTCCGTTTCCAATCTGGCACGACAGCTATCGGCCGTTGCTGCCTTCAGACATTCCGTACATCCACGGCGGTTACGCAGAATTTCCGCCTGAAGTCGGTAACGAGTCAAAATACCCCTACGTGCGTGATACGCACCACGATTTCAATTAGGCATTCGCCCTGATAACAAGCGCGTAGTTTTTCGATAGTCTGAGAATCGCAGCACGGCAGTCGCTGTGCTACGGCGATGTTGACCCGACAGAGCGTCAGCACCAAAGTAATGGAGCCGAAAGCGGTTGGGAACATGCAATCGCGACGTTTTTCCGGGTTGCCGCTCATCGGCGCGTTCGCAATCATTTACATCATCGCCGGGAAAATCGGTTTGAACCTGGCTTCATTGCACGCGAGTGCCTCACCGGTATGGCCGCCGGCGGGCATCGCGCTGGCTGCAATGCTTTTGCTCGGTTATCGAGCGTGGCCGGCCATCTTTGTCGGTGCTTTTATAGTTAACCTTACGACTGCGGGAGACATCACCACATCGGTTGCTATCGCGACCGGCAACACATTTGAGGCTGTAGCCGGCGCATGGCTGGTAAACCGATTCGCGGACGGCAAGAATGTTTTCGATCGACCACAGGGCGTTTTTAAGTTCGCGCTTGTCGCAGCGATTAGCGCTGTCATCAGCCCGCTGTTCGGCGTGACCAGCCTTGCACTGGACGGCTTCGCTAATTGGACGAACTACGGCGCGATTTGGCTTACTTGGTGGCTCGGCGACGTAACCGGAGACCTCATTTTCACTCCGCTCGTTCTTCTTTGGGGCCGGAGGTGGAAGTTAGCTTGGAAAAAAGAGGAGGCAATAGAAGTTGGCGTGCTCCTTCTGATGCTAACGCTATTGAGTGCAGTTGTGTTTGGTGGGTGGCTTACTATCTCAGCCAAAAACTATCCTATCGCTTTTATTTGCGGTCCGATTGTGATTTGGACTGCGTTTCGCTTCACTCAACGCGAAACTGCAATGGGTATTTTCATTCTGTCCGTCATCGCGGTGTGGGGAACAGTGCACGGATTCGGGCCATTCGTCGGGGTGACTGAGAATCAGTCGCTTCTGACTGTGCAATCCTGGACAGCGGTGCTCGCCATAACAGCGATGGCACTTTCTGCTGGCATGGCTGAGCGAAGGCGTGTCGAGGAAGAGCTTCAGCAACAAAAAAGCATCGTCGAAGCGGCGAATCGCACGAAAGACCATTTCCTAGCGATGCTTTCACACGAATTGCGCACGCCGCTCACTCCGGTCATTTCCGCCTTGGAGTCGCTCGAAATAGAGCCGACACCTACCGAAGATACCAAATCATCGCTGGCGATGATCCGTCGCAATATCGAGTTGGAAACGCAGTTGATCGATGACCTGCTCGACTTCACCCGAATCGCGAAGGACAAGATGCAATTGCGGTTCGCGCCGGTTGATGCGCATCAGGCGGTTTCAAATGTGGTCGAAATGTGCCGCGCCGAAGCGAGGTCAAAAACACTTCATGTGCATCTCATCTTGCGAGCGAAGAGTTGCCATGTAACTGCTGACGCCGCGAAATTTCAGCAGATCATTTGGAATCTGCTTAAGAACGCGATTAAATTCACTCCCGAAGGGGGAGGCATCGAGATCTCCTCTGATAATCCGTCAGAAACAGTTTTCAGTCTTAGCGTGGGCGACACCGGAATCGGTATGGAGCCGGAAGTTATGCAGCGCATTTTCGATCCATTTGAACAGGGCAACCGCTCGTTTGAGCACCGCGTTGGCGGTCTTGGTTTGGGTCTGGCCATTTCGAAATCTCTGGCACAGGCACACGGTGGCACGCTGACTGCACAAAGCGACGGATCCAATCGTGGCTCAACTTTTACGTTATCAATGCACGCCTTGCCAAAAGGTGAAGCAGTTAACGTCGCTTCCCAAGCGGTCAACGACTCGACACGACAAGCTCTGAAGATTCTGCTGGTCGACGATCATCACGATACCTGTGCTGCTTTGGAGAAATTGCTGACGCGTCGTGGACATTTGGTGGCGGTGACACACGACGTCCGGTCGGCCATGCAGGCTGCCGTTCGAAATAAATTCGATCTGCTCATCAGCGATATTGCCCTTCCGGATGGAACGGGAATGGATCTCATGATGCAAATGCACGCGATCGCTAATGTTCCGGGGATTGCGATCAGCGGCTTTGGCAATAACGGGGATATCGAACGAAGTTTGCAGGCCGGCTTTTCCGAGCATCTCATCAAACCCATTAAGCTCGACAAGCTCGAAGCCGCCATCGAGCGGGCACTTGCCCCAAACTGATGCTTCTCCCGGGAAATCAACAGTTGGCTTTTCGATCGATCTTTCGTTAACACCGTGCTTTAGCGCGGTGCTCGAAAGGCCTGCCGAGCGTTAACTGCTTTAGTGGTTTCGTTCGGCCTGAAAACCGCTGAAGCGATTCCTGGCATTCGCTTGGCAGGAGCACCCAGCTAAAGCAGGATGTAAATGACATGCGCCTCTGTGATCTGAAAATTGAGGACGTGGCATTCGGCGGAAAAGGCGTCGCCCGTGAACAGGGCAAAGCCGTTTTTGTTCCTTACACCATTGAGGGCGAGA
>DATARG010000142.1:0-9513 GCA_036264275.1 Candidatus Udaeobacter sp.
CTGACTGGTTTCGTCCACACTCCGCTGCAGCTTTACGGCGCGCGATTTTTATTGGGCGCGGCCGAAGCGGGATTTTTTCCCGGCGTAATCGTTTATCTATCGCACTGGTTCATTTACCAGGACCGCGCCAAAGCGATTGCACGTTTCATGTCGGCGATCCCGATCGCCTATATTCTCGGCGGACCGCTCGCTGGCGCGATCCTCGGGATCAATTGGTTGGGAACACCTGGCTGGCGTTGGTTATTTTTGCTCGAAGGTGTGCCGGCGGTTTTGCTTGGAATCGTCACGCTATTCGTACTGCCCGATCGCCCAACGGAAGCGCGATGGCTTCCGCCTAACGAACGCGACTGGATCGCTTCGCGTCTCGCCGAAGAACGCCGCGCAAAAGCGCACTTCGAGGAGATGTCGATCTTACAAGCGCTGCGATATCCGCCGGTGATCATTCTGACGCTCGGTTTGTTCTTTTGTTATAGCGGCGGTTACATTTTTTGGTTCTGGATGCCGACGCTCCTCAAACGCATGACCGGATGGAGCGATCTTCACGTTGGTTGGATGGGCGCGATTCCATTCATCGCCGGATTGATCGGCATGCTCGTGCTCGGATGGAACTCGGATCGGACACGCGAACGGCGCTGGCATTTTGCCGTTCCGCAATTGACCGCCGCTTTCGGTCTCGCGATTTGGTTCTTTCTGCCGCATTCGACCGCGCTGCTCATGATCGTGTTTACTCTCATTGGTTTCGGCAGCGTTGCCTATCTGCCCGCGTTTTGGGCGTTACCATCCGCATTCCTCACGAGCGCAGCAGCTGCGGCGGCAGTTGGCTTCATCAACTGCACCGCGAGTATCGGCGGATTTGTCGGCCCAAAAATTTTCGGCGACTTGAGTCAGCGCACCGGATCGTTCAACACCGGTTTCGCGGTGATGATCGCGTGCTGGGTTATCGCTTCGTTGCTGGTGCTCATCTGTCCGCGAGAGCGGACTTAAATGTGGGAGGGGCCTTAGTGCCTCGACTGTTTTGAACCCAGATCCTCATTCCAAAAATCTGCGTCTCCACCGCTGGACTGATGCGTCAGCAACTTTTTTCATCACCAAGTCGCTGCATCCCAAGAAGCCGCTTCTCAATGCGGAAGCACGCTTGATAATGGTCTCCGCATTCCGTTTTGCGGTGGAAAACAATCGCATTTATCTGCGCGCGTTTGTCGTTATGCCTGACCACTGGCACGCGCTCTTTGCGTTGCGTCAGCCATGGACACCACCCAAGTTCATGAACGATGTGATGAGCTTTGTCGGTGGAAAAACCAGTTCGCTGCCAGTCGCTTGCGGAACGAGATGGCAAGACAGCTATTACGACACGCACGTCAAGACCGCAAAGCAGTTTCAATATATGGTAATGTCCCAATTTGAATTTTCGATCGGCATCCCGGCATCGGAACTCGGTTCAACTCTGAATAACCCGGCGAGATTTTCGCCAAGCTCGCAGCCCGACAGCGCCGAGCGCGAGCAGACCGAGCGAACCTTGTGAATCCGCCTGCGGAGCGGCAGCGGGTTTCTTGACAGCCTGCGGTTCGACTTGCGTGTCGTCGTCGTGCGGTCCCTTCTGCCCGGCCTTGATCTTGTCGCCCGGATCGCCCCAGGCATAATCCATCAGTATAAATTTGTTCACGAGGGATTTGCCGAAGGTACAACCGCCCCATTTGATCCGCACCCAGCCATATTGCATCCCGGCGCCGCTATTGAAGCGAAAGCCGGCACAGTAGATACCCGGTTCCAGAAAAGTCGGAAATTCGCAGGCATAGTCTTGGAGGCGCCCTAAGCTAGAGCGATTAAAAGACCCTTGGGAAACCACCGACCCGCGAGGTACCGTATCAGCAACAGAAGGGGCAAAAGACCAAGAATATATGCGGAATCCGTGGGAGACGGCACCTCCCTCGATAAGCAAATCGGCGCTGTTAGCGTCTGTGCCGCGCACATACCTGAACCCCTCAAGGTAGACCCCACGGCTGAGCGGGAAAGCATGTACCTCATATCCACGGGACTTTTTGTCGAACTTGTAATCGACCAGCCCGGAATAATGAATCTCGGCCTCAGCCGAGGTCGCGCTACCGGAAGCAGTAGCAAGGCCTGCTACTGCGTATGCCATCCAGCGTGAGTTTGAAATGTTAAGCGAGCGGTGTTGGCGGTTGCGGGGTTTCATAGCTATCGAGAGTAGCGATCCCGCGCCTGCAAGATCAATCCCAATCAATCTCTCGTTCGGCCCATTCAAATTGAGACACTACCGAATATGTTGCTGATTACATTAAGCAGAATCCGGTGGTAAGAAGACTCGTGGACTCACCCGAGCAGTGGGATGCGAGCAGCGCTTCGCGGAAGGATTTGGTTACGGATCCTTGGCCGTATTGGTTGGACTAAAGACCGGGGCGCTGAGGCCCCTCCCACATTCAGCGCTTAAGCGCGACCTCGAACGGCGCGCCAGTTTTTGCCTTAATCTCGTCCACAGTCGCGTTGGAATGAATCTCCGTGAGAACGAGACCGCCGCCTTCTTTGACTTTAAACACGCACAGATCGGTGATGATGAGATTCACCACTCCGAGACCGGTGATCGGAAGTGTGCATTTTTTCAAAATCTTCGGGGTGCCGTCCTTGGATGTGTGCTCCAACACCGCGACTACCCGCTTCACGCCCGCCACAAGGTCCATCGCGCCCCCCGGACCTTTGATCATTTTCCCCGGAATCATCCAGTTCGCGATGTCGCCGCTGTCGGTCACTTCGAATGCGCCCAGGATCGCAAGATCGATGTGACCGCCGCGAATCTGTCCAAACGAATCGGCGCTCGAGAAATAAGCAGACCCAGGCCGTTCGGTAATCGTTTGCTTGCCCGCATTAATCAGGTCGGCGTCAATCTTATCTTCTGTCGGAAACGGGCCGATGCCGAGCAACCCGTTCTCGGATTGGAGCGTGACGTGAATTCCTTCGGGAATAAAATTCGCGACGAGTGTCGGAATTCCGATGCCAAGATTAACATAGTAACCGTCGCGCAATTCCTGCGCGGCACGCTTCGCCATCAAATCCCGAACGGGCGATGAAGTTTTCTTGTTTGGATCGGCGCCCTGAACGGTGCGGAACTCGATCCGCTTTTCGTATTTCTCTCCCTGGATGATCCGGTTCACGAAAATTCCAGGCGTGTGGATCTGGTCGGGATCGAGCTCGCCAACCTCGACAAGCTGCTCCACCTCGGCCACGCAGATCTTACCGCAAGTGGCGATCATTGGATTGAAGTTCCGTGAGGTTTTTCGGTAAATCAGGTTGCCGGATTTGTCTCCCTTCCATGCCTTCACGAGCGAAAGCTCGGCCGTGATGCCGGGTTCGAGCACGTATTCCTTGCCGTCGAAAACTTTGGTTTCCTTGTCCTCAGCCAGTTTGGTGCCGAAACCGGTGCGTGTGTAGAATCCCGGGATCCCAGCGCCACCCGCACGCAACCGCTCCGCGAGCGTGCCCTGGGGAACGAGCTCGAGTTCAAGCTCACCCGACAATACCTGACGCTCGAACTCCTTGTTCTCGCCAACGTACGAGGCTAGGACTTTTTTCACCTGCCGTGTCGTGAGCAGAACTCCCATTCCGAAATCATCGACGCCAGCGTTGTTGCCCACAATGGTCAGGCCCTTCACGCCGCTGTCGCGCAACGCTGCGATCAGATTTTCCGGAATGCCGCACAGCCCGAACCCGCCCGCAGCGATCGTCATGTTGTCGTGAAGCAGGCCGTTAAGCGCGGCGGTGGCGTTATGATAAACTTTGCTCATGTCTATGAAATTTGAATCGCGATTACCCGAATAACATGGACGAATCGCCGCCGAATTGAAACTCGCTCACCAGAAGAGTGTGCGCGATTCTGGATTGGAGAGCAACCGTATCGGTTGCCGAATTGCGTGCCTAATTGTAGGGCAACCGGACCGGTTGCTAATCAGACGGCAGGGCGAAGCGCCTGCCCTACAATCAACATTCGCGAAAATGTCTGGAGGGGCCTTTAGTCAATCATGCGAATCTGGACCATCGGGCACTCGACGCGGGTGATCGACGACTTCATTTCGTTGCTGAAGGAAAACGGAATCAAAGTCGTGGCCGATGTGCGGATGTTTCCAGGTTCAAAGCGCTACCCGCAATTCGGTCGCGAGGCGCTGGCGAAGTCGTTAGGCGAAAACGGTATTCGCTACGAACATCTCCCAGAGCTTGGAGGAAGACGAAAAGCGAAGGTCGATTCGCACAACACCGCGTGGCGCAACGCGTCGTTCCGCGGGTACGCCGATTACATGGAGACGGAGCACTTCCAAAAAGGAATTGAGCGACTGCTGGACATTGCTACAGAATCGGCCCCGGCCGCAATCATGTGCGCGGAGGCGGTCTGGTGGCGTTGCCATCGCTCGCTTATCGCGGATCAGCTCAAAGCCTGCGGCGAGGAAGTAATGCACATTCTCGGTGCACACAAAGTCGAATCGCATCAGTACACCTCGGCGGCACGAATTGTGAAAGGCGAATTAACTTACGCGGCCGATTCGCTTCTGTAGGGCGTTTGTATCAAACGCCTGCTTTTGTTGAATCGACGTCTGACATAGAGATACCAGACAATTTCTCAGCGTGGATCCGCGACGCGACCAAGAAACAGACAGACGCCGCTGGGCACGTGTTGAATAGCGTAAACGAATGGCCGATCGACTTTGACTTCGATCGGCGGCGGAGCTGGTCGAAACGCACTCCCCGCCATCATTGCCACGGCAGTCGCGGCTGCTGCTTCGGTTCCTTTTTCGTCCACCGCAATGAACGTCTTGTGAAAAATCTGCGAGATGTAGAGGTAATCGTCCGGTGTGCGTGGTGCCATCTTGTCGAAATTCGCGCTGCCCTTCGGTTGATCGAATGCAGTCTTTATCCCAAGCGCTTCAAATTGTTTGTCCAAAGTAATGGTCGGCGGCTCGAGTTTGAACTTTGGCAAACGAAGGTCGACGTCGCGCTTTTCGATTTTTGCGCAGCCGGTGAGAACATCGGCATTTAGTTTCGATTCAAGCTGGCTCAGTCCATTAATGTCGTCAGGAAGAAGAACGACGAACTGGAGATCGTTCCCGACATAGGGGAGGCTTACCACGGTGAATCCTTCGCGTCTTGCGTAGCCGAAATTCTTATCAGTCTTTCGCATCATCGGAACATCGACAGGTACGTTGCGAACAAAAAACGGCTCGCGTTGTGTGGCATTTTGCGAAAACTCACTCGCCCACGGCGCTTTCAGGTAAAGCGCGTTCGCCAGGACGAGTCGAGTTGTGTTGTCCAGCGCGCCTTCCGGGATTAGATCGCGAATGCGATCGTGAGCCTGGTCCGCCACCCATTTGTTGATCCGTTGCGTGGCTGCCGCCGGATTAGCTATAAAATCGAGCGGCTCGAATGCGTCGCCGAAATTCTGCTTCACCAATGAAAGGTAAGCCTCGCGAAAATGATAGCCTTTTTGCGCAAAGAGCCGGTTGGCGATGTTCAATGTGATCGGTTCGCTTGGACCGCCGAATTTCTTCGAGTCTTCTACAACCTTCGCGGTCTTCGCGCTCAACTGTTCGAGCGATTGCTGAAGCACAGAGAACGAGCCGGACACGTCGCCATCAGTTGGAAAATGCAGAACACGCGCCATTTCGCTGCGCGTTTCGCCGTCGGCGCCGGCAAACGTCATGGCCAACGCGCTGTCGATCGAATAAGGCGAAATGCACAGGTTCCCGTCGCCGGTGGCGAGCTGCCGGTAAAGATCGGATCCGAGCTGGTTCGTCGCTCTTGCAGCGAGCTCAAAACTTGTTGCCCCGTGCGCCATTGTAACGAGTAACGCGCCGAACGCGTACGAGATCAAAAGACGTTTCATGCAGATGAAGAAACACCGAAATTTCAGCGAAATCAGGGCAAATGTTTTTGAAATCAACCAGAGCAGGCATATTGCTCGCCATTCCTAGTCCATGGCCGCACAACTAAAGCCGAACCTGATTCTGTTTCTTCCCGACCAGCAACGCGCGGATACACTCGCTTGCTACGGAGGGCTGAAAGTTCACGCACCGAATCTGAACAAGCTCGCGTCTGAATCTGTGGTGTTTGAACGCACTTATGTCACGCATCCGGTTTGCACGCCTTCGCGGTCATCACTCATGACGGGAACATGGCCACACGTCAATGGCTGCACGCACAACAGCGTGCCGCTCGATCGGCGCTTTCTCGATTTTCCAGAGCTGATGCAAGACCAGGATTACCGGACCGCTTACATCGGTAAATGGCACCTTGGCGAGGATGGGCCGGACGGACGTGGATTCCAGCATTACATTTCTACTGATGGCCACGGCGACTACAGCAGGTTTTTAATTTCAAAAGGCATCGCGCCCGACAAGTCGAACGGGAGATTCTCGGAGGTCGCCATCAGCAATCTGCCGATCGAGTTGTCGCGGCCAAAGTTTCTCGAGAAACACGCCTGCGATTTCATCGAGAAACATCAGCGCGATCCTTTCATTCTGGTGGTTGGATTCGTGGAACCACACTCGCCCTACAACGGTCCGCTCAACGATGTTAATCCGGTCAATGAGATGGAGCTCGATGTGACGGCCCGGCTTCCAGGACGCGAGGACATTCCGTTGCGCTACCGTCTGATGCGTGAGTGGCAGCGGGCTGAAGCGCTGTTGGATCGGGAGCGACTGCCGATTCAGTTGTTCTTCGGGATTACGCCCGAAGAATACTGCAGCATCAGGCAACGTTACCTCGGCCTCATCACGTTGGTCGATCAAAGCATCGGAGCGATCCTTGGTTGTCTTGAACGATGCGGGTTGAGTGACAACACGATCGGGATCCATACGAGCGATCACGGAGACAGCCTGGGCGCGCATCATCTCTTCGGGAAAGAAACGATGTTTGAAGAAGCCGCGCGCGTTCCGTGGCTGATTCGATTGCCGGGGCAGACGCGGCAGAAGATGATTTCGCATCCAGTGAGCCACATCGATTTCGTACCGACGCTCCTGGATCTTCTCGGGCAATCAAATCATCCTCAGTGCGCCGGCAAAAGTCTGCTGCCGTTGGTGAATGACGAAACCGCGCAACCGCAAAATGTCTTTCTCGAGTGGGCTCCGAACCGGACGAAGGTGCAAAAGGGCAGCAGGCTCGCTCGGCGGCGCATGATCAAGCGCGCGGTGGAAGAATCAACTCGGACCGTTGTTAGTCCAGACGGCTGGAAACTCTGCCTGCGCGATAAGGATTTGAATGAATTATACAACTTAAAGGAGGATCCATTCGAAACGCGGAATCTTTACTCAGATGCACAATACGCGTCAGTAGTGTCTCATTTCGCGGCCGAGATTTACCGATGGCAGCAAACAACGAATGACAAGCTCAAGTTATGACTAAGATCGCACGCGGCTTGACGGCCGCAGCATAGATTTCCAAACCTACCTCGAGCGCCCGCTTCACGCCCCGCCGATTTGGGGAATCGGCTAAACGGCAGGTTTGGAAATCTACGCTGCTGAGGCGAAGAGCGTTGCCCATCGCAACTCGGTTATTTAGCGCACGTTCAGGAATCCGCGGAACCAGGCTTGAAAGTAGGGCGACCGTCAGGCCGCGGCTGTGCATCGGCGCCTGGCCCGAGGACAAACGCAAGCGCAACAAGTGTTACGGTGAATACATTGTTTCGATTTTTCATATGATTTCTTTTCCTTTTTTTGTTAGGCCTTTGATGAACTCTCGTCATTGAGTACGCATTTCCGGCCGTTCACTGAGGTAATGCGTAAAGAGTGGCGCGAGGTTACGGCGAAAGTTGAGTTCAGAAGTTTTGTTTCGCTTTTCTGTCCTGCGCTTCGATATGCTCTCGCCATATCGCGACTGCCGATACGGCAGCGCGCCCAAGCCAGGGAAGGAGGAGCAGAAAAGTTACGATTATCGTTCCGCTATCGTGATCGTTCATAAGTTTTAATCCTTTCTTTCTCTTTTTACCCAGATACTGCGTAGGATGGGGCGTGAGGTTACGCGGAAAAAATGGTGGCCCAGTTTTAAACGTTGCCGCCTTCGAAGAAGTTAGGCAGCCCAAGTTTGTTGGGTCGAGAGAGCTCCGACGTCTCGCGCGACCGCGCCCTCTTCTTACCGCTTCAAATTCAGTCGACGCTATGTCCGAACTACAGCGATAAGATGGCGCAATTCGTCCTCGACGTCGCCAGGCATGGCGACGGTGTGTGCGATCTCCTCGCGCAACAATGCTTGGTAACGTTGACGAAACCGATAGAACGCTTGTTTGACCGCGTTCTCGGTTAACCCGAATTCGCTCGCGACTTGGGCTTGCGACGGTCGGTCCGGTTCGTCCATGAGCATTTTCTTCATCTGATCAAAGAAGCGTACATTCCCGGCGCTGCGATATTCTTCGCGCAGTCGGGCCATCACTTGCTCCAACACCGTAAACGCCCAACGCCGTTCGTAGATTTGGTCGGCGGTGAGTCGATCGAAGCGTTCCGTCTCGATGCGCTCCCCCTTCTGAATGTCGTCGAATGGAATTAACCGTTGTCCTTTCCCACGTTTGAGCGCCATGGCACGACGCGACTCGTCCGCAAGAAAATGTTTCACCGACGCAAGCAGATACGAACGAAGTCGTCCTTTCTCCTTGCGCACGCTGTTTAGGTCTTTGCGCTCGAGCAGCAACGCGAAAAAGCCCTGAGTAAGATCTTCAGCGTCTTCAGTGCCTGCGCCATGTCGCCGTACGTAGCCATAGATCGGGCGCCAATACGTGCGGCAAAGTTTTCCGAGAGCCTCCTGTGCCGCAGGCGATTCACCTTGTGCCTCGAGCACCACACTCCAGTGCGTGGTAGCAAACACTGCCGGACCGTGGGCCGTTTCACTATTTCCGCTGAGCGACGTCAACGAATGTTCCGCTGAAGGCATATTACCATGCAAACGAAATACTGCACAAAAGGCAAGCTTGGATTGAATTGGCGCAGATCTGCTTCGGGCTACGAGTCAAATCGATAACCGTGCAGTTCAATTTCTTTGGCGAACGCTTTCTCTACGATTCGCCGTTGCTCGTTGTTAAATACTTCCTGATATGGTCGCCGGTCCGCGCGATATTCCGACTTCGCTGCGACACCAAGGGCGCCGTCAAACGGAACGTTGAGCTTTGCGAAGACTTCACCTAGCCCTTCAAGCAGATTTTCATAGCGAACAATTCGGTCGACGATGATCTTGTCCAGCGAACGATCCATGTAGCGAAAATCATTAATAGGAAATCGCCCGCGAGCGAGATACTCGTCGAGCGGAAGACCGCCGCCCTGGCGCGCTGCGTGCATGTTGTAATGAGATAGAAGTTTGTCCCATGGATTTCGTTCCACGCAAAACTTGAAGTAACCGTTCCAAACGTCTGCTGAAACACGTTGCTTCACCTCGCGCGCCGGCATGTGGTTAGAAAATTTTTTGCGGCTTGTCATCGTGTGATGCAACGCAGAGAAAAATTTCCCCGGTCGTTCGAGGATTTCAGGAACC
>DATARG010000192.1:0-20921 GCA_036264275.1 Candidatus Udaeobacter sp.
ACTGCGACCGCGTGCTGGCTTGCGGTCGGCATTATGGCGTCCATTTCGCATCCAACGCCCGCGTAATGCACCACGAACATTGCCTTCGTCCGTTCGGTAATGCGTTCCTCGATTTGAGTCTCATCAATGTTGAGCGTGTCCGGACGAACATCCACAAAGACAGGTTTGGCGCCGCGCAAGACAAACGCATTTAACGCGGAAGGGAAAGTGAAGGCAGGGACAATCACTTCGTCGCCTTGGCCGATGTTCAGGAGCAGAGCAGCCATTTCCAAGGCGTGAGTGCATGAAGTCGTGAGAAGCGCTTTCTGGGTCCCGAGCGAGGTTTCAAGCAAGTGGTGGCATTGCGCGGTAAACGTGCCGTCGCCAGAAAATTTCGGCGTCGCCATAGCGGTCCGGATGTAGTTAAGCTCTTCTCCGGTTACAAACGGACGATTAAAGGGAATGCGGATCACAAAGGCATCAAAGGTTATGGACCGATTTGCAAGGGCGATCCTCCTACCGGGAGAGAAATGTCCTCTTTGATCATCATTCGTTCGAGTCTTGAAGTGCTTCCAAGAATTTTCATAAGCGTAGTCGATTTCGAATTGGTACTAGGATTATAAATCCTGATTGCGTGTTCGTTGCCTATGCAACCAAACCATAGCCGGTAGCGACAGCCAATTGAAAGAAGTGATTCGATCGATTAGGAAGCCAAGTGGTCTCGATTTCGGTGACCTATGGGAAAAGCCTACCCCCGAGATCGAAGGCGAAATATCGAATCACACAGCGTCACTTCGTACATTCAAGAACCACAGTCACGTAAGGGATGCGCATTGCCTTCGTGTCGACCCACGCTTGGACATTCTTAAAAACCTTGCCGGCAAGCTGCCGATATTGCTGCTCCGTTCGAATGTTCCGGCCTCGGTCGTGAGACATGAGACACTTTGAAAACCTCCCCTGATTCGGAATCCAACAAGGATCGAGACAAATGAATCGACCGCTCACCTTGAGTGCATCATAAGCAAACTGGATGCAATGCACGGCATCTTGGTCGTCGAGGTGGTGCAAAACAGTGATTGCAATCACAATGTCGGCATCTTTGAATCGCGAGTCGCCCTGAACAGATCGCGTGTTGCCAACAACAAAAGTCCCCTTATCGCCGTAGGTTCGCTTCGCAAACGCAATGTAACCTGGGTCGGTGTCGAGCCCAAAGTATTCGACGTCGGGCAAACTCTGCAGAATTTGCGCCGGACCACACCCGATATCGATCAGTTTATCGCCGGGTCTGGCTCGGGCATGGTTTCGAATGATTCGCCTTCGGAATGCGTTTGCTCCAATGACATCTTGAAAAAGGTTGTAAAGAAACGGCACTTTCAGCCATCGCAATAATCCGGAGTTACTTTGCATGTTCAGCCTGCTAAAATGAAGACGCTTCCTGATTTATCGGCTCAGTGGCAAGGGAAGCGGTTCATTGTTCGCTTCTGCTTAAGCGAGTACTAAAAAAAATTGAAGGCAAGCAGTCCCGGTCGACAGCCCGAATGATTTAACGCACTCCCATCCTTCATCGTTTACGGAAGACGAAAAGCTTTTGCGTGCCGTAATCGCCACAAGCCGGCAGCGTGGAAAACCATCTATTCCATTCAGCGTTTGGATTTGCAGGGTCGATCTTCCCGCCTAGCAGCTGTGCCAGCAGTGGCTTGAGTACGCGCGTGCCTACGAAGTAGGTGCTCGAAAAATTTACCAACTCCAACAGCTCCAACTCCGCCGCCATGAACTCGATAATCTGTTGTTCATCCAGGTAGGTGTTAAAAGCGGGCATGGGTATATCGGGAAGATTCCACTCCCGACGTAAATCGTTCAGCTTGCTCCAACCCTGAATCGTGGGTTCCGATAGCAACAAGACTCCGCCTGGTTTGAGCACGCGGGCACACTCGCAAAGCGCTATCCGCTGATTACTCCACTCCCCAAGATTAGTCACAACCCGAATGGAAATCACCTTATCGTAGATGCTTGAAGGTTCAGGTATGGCCATGATGCTCCCAACACCGAAATCTACTTTCCCGGATATCGGTGACGATAGCGACTGCAAACTTGCGCGCGCACAGCCTATCATCTCCGGAAGATAGTCGAGGCCGCGAATCTCGATTGCCCGTTGCGAGGCAAGTTGAATAGTCGAGTAGCCATTCGCGCAGCCGACGTCCAGTACCTTGTCGCCATCAGCCAATCGCTGGACCAATGCGCGAATCTCCATTTCGATCACACGATGATCCGACCACGAGACGGTAGTAGACTGGCCGTGTTGGATCGCCTGTCCTCTCCAGAACTCTTTTATTTGTTCAAGCGTCAACTTTTGACTCATCACTTATGTAAATCGCGAACGAAAATCCCTCTTGTGTCATCGGTTCGCCGTTCCACGTCTCTGGCTCGACGGTAACAGCTTGGAATCCGCTGTAGACAAACGGAACTTTCACCCCACACAGTTAATCCGGAGTCACTTTCCATGTCTTATTCACGCGTTGAACCATTTGTGAAAAGAATGTCTCGCGCTGGCAATGTTCCAGCCGAATTTTTGCAGAATGTGCTGAACAGGATGATTGCTGATGTGCACCGTGCCTATGACGTATTGTGCGACGTCGCGCGCGATCCGCATACCATCGAGCATCAGAGCCGCCCACAAACCGCCGCCTCGGAATTGGGGATCAACCGCCGCCAGGTCATAATGGGCAACCCTAAGTGAGTGCCTCCTTTCAATTTCCAAAGGCTTCCTCCAAATCCCATAACCTGCGATCTTGCCATCGATTTCGGCGACAAGAATCCAGTCCGCCCAGCCGGCGAATGCGGAGCGTACCCATTCTGTGTAAACCTTGGTAGGCGCGCCTGCCGGCATTTGCGGATCAGCGTGAAAACGACCGAAGTAATCGGCGAACACTTTTTCGCTTATGGCCATTGAGGCTGGCAGGTCCGCCGCTTTCGCGGGGCGGATCTTCAATGCTTCGTCTTCGCGACCAGCAGCGATTTCTTCAATGGATGCGTGAGAAAAATCAAAGACGAAATCCAGCAACGTGTCCATAAGCAAAAAGCCGCTCTGTTCCAATGCATGAATCGCCGCCCGTTCGTTGGACTGGACCTTACAAACAACACATTTCGTCCCGCGATCTGCCAGAGTTGGAGTGAGATTCTCGATTAGTGTGTGGAGGATTGCAGCCGCCTGAGGACCATCATCCCGCACAGCGAGATGCTCGATCGTACCGACACGGCGTCCCATTATGTCGCTGTCCCACTTGGAATCATTGTAGACGATCAATCCTTTGGTCTCCCCCGATTCCACCCATTGAAATCCAACGGATGATTCCTTTGCTAAACTCTGACTGATTTCGTCTGTCCAGTAGGCCAGACGCTGGTTGGAATTGAGATCATGCAAGTGAGCGAGTGGCGCGTGAGTCAAACATGGCAACGCTTCGCGCAAGCCGTCAACCATGGCCAAATCCAGGCGTGCGATCATAATTGGCGCGGCGTTTTCGAATGTTTCCCTTCAGCGATTTCCCTAATGGTGTAATTGGGCCGATTCATCGTGCGAAAATGCATGCGTGCGAGGTACTCGCCAATGACTCCGAGAGCAAAAAGCTGGGCGCCGGAAAAGATGGCGATGATTGAAGCCAGAAATGGAAATCCCGGCACGCTTCCTTCCAGGCAATAGCGGATGCATACGTAAAGGAAGACAAGAAGCCCGAGTAACGTGCAGCCAAATCCAATCAGGCTTGCGAGCTGCAATGGCGCCGTGCTAAACCCGGTCATCATGTCGAGCGCGAGGCGTAACAGCTTCGTAAAAGTATAAGTTGAGGAGCCGGAATAACGCGGCTTGAAATCGACAGTGACAGCGCTGACGCGAGTCGTTCCCCAGGTAAGCAATACATCGATGGAAACGAACGAAGATTCGTAATTCGCAAATGCCTCACGTAAATGCGTGCGAAAGAGTCGGAAAGCGCTAACGTTCTTTGATAGTTCTTTCCCAATCGTCATACTCAGGGCCATTCGGGTGATGCGAGACGCAAGAACGCGCGGCGCGCTGTGTCGTCCGGCTTTGGGCGTCCCATAAACCACATCGACGCCGTCTACCAACTGTGTGAGCAGCCGCGAGATTTCTTCTGGTGGATGCTGCAAATCGTCGTCCATCGTAACGACGACATCGTACTTTGCTGCACGAATCCCGCAGAGCAGGGCATTATGCTGCCCATAGTTGCGCATCAGATTCAATCCGCGAACCGTCGCAAGGCGTGACGATAGCTCTGAAATGATTTCCCAGCTTCGATCCCGACTATCGTCGTTAACGAAAATGATCTCATACTCTGTCGCGATCTGCGGTAATACTTCACCCAGACGTCGGCACAGTTCGGCGATGGACGCCTCGCCATTGTAAACTGGCGTGACGACTGAAATAGAATGCCGCCTGGTAATCTGCATAGTTAGAAAAGCCTCCGAAGCTATGAGACAAGGCGGATTTCGTCAAAGGGACGCCGAGTTGGATTTTGGCCTTGCCTCACAGTTTGCAAGATGACCTAGTCTCTCCTTTGTCTACCGGCACGCAGGTTTAATTCAGACATGCAAATCATTTCCGGCGCATGTGTATTTGTTATCGCAGTCATTTTACTGGCATATGTGCCAGGTAAACTGCTGCTAATTGCGCTCAAGCGGACATTGACCCCGCTGGAAGAAATAACTCTTGCTTCTGTTTTGGGATTGGTAGTCAGCGGTCTTGTTTACTGGTTAATGACGTTTGCTCACCAGGGACGTTTTTACCTTCTTTGGCCGCTGACGACTGCCGGCGTTCTTGTTTGGCTTCTCACTAGCAAAAGGAAATCGCTTTTAAGCAATTCTGCATGTCTTGAGCTGCGTTCCCATGGAAATGCAACGCCGTCGCGCGACAGATCCAAGCTTGTTTTAGCCGGAGTTCTGATCCTTGGAATCGCTGCATTAGCGTGCTTTCCTCTCTATTACACCAACTTCACGTTGCAGCCGGACGGCACGATGCGCGTCTATCCGGTATCTGATGTGCTGTTTCATATTGCGATCGCTAACGAATTGACGCACACCGTACCGCCGCAAGCGCCGCTCTTTGCCGGTCACCCGCTCTCATATCATTACGGGATGGATCTGGTGGTTGCCATGTTCGCCAGAGCAACTGGTTTGAACGTGCGTGATCTTACGGTGCGCTTTGTCCCGACTTTGTTCATCGCCATCTCGATGCTGAGTGTTTTCTGCTTCTCAAGAAACTGGCTTCGGTCGGGATTCTTTGGTGCCCTCGTCGTATTTCTCGTTTTTTTTGGCGCAGACTTTTCCTTTATTCCCGGGGTGCTGCTGGGCGAAAAGGGCGATTGGTCTCTCCGTTATTTTAGCGCGCCGGCAGTTGTAACTCTCTTCTATACCAACCCACTCCTACCCGGACTAGGCGTTCTCTTTGCCGGATTATTCTGTCTTGATTGTTATATGCGCGAGCGCAATCGAGCATGGCTTATGCTTACTGCGCTGCTCTTTGTGGCATTGATCGAGGTCAAGATGCTGATGGCAGCGCAGTTCATGTGCAGTCTGGGATTGGTTGCTGTCGTTTATCTCATTTTTTTTTCCAAAGCCGACTTGTTCAAAATCGCCGGGGCTACTGCTGTTGCCGCGATTCCCTTGGTCGCCTGCGTGTTGCTCAAGAACAAGAGTGGTGCGGATATCGTCACTAAATTCGAGCCATGGCTTTACGTCTCGCATGCCATGCAGACTCTCGGATTCGTTAACCGGTTTAGTGGCCCCCTTGGCTTCACGTTTGTAGCTCTACCAATTTACCTCGTGGGTTGCCTTGGGCTGCGCGTCATTGGTGTTCCCTCAATTCTCAGTGCGATATTTCGGCCGAAATCAGAGGGCGCCGTTCGCTTCTTGCTCGGGATTTTCGTGTTGATCGGCGTGGTCATTGCGCTCACTTACAGCTTTACGCCAGCAGGATGGACATTCCGATACAACCCAATTAGCAGCACGTTTTTAGTACAGAGCGAATACGTTGCATGGATTTTTGCGGTTGAAGTTTTCCAAGCGTTCTACCAGTGGGTCATCAAACAAAGGATCTATTCTGCACTCGCCGCGGGAGGAATAGTGGCGACTGCAGCAGCCCTTAGTTTGCCTGCCACGGTGCAGCACTTCCTGGTTTGGCGCGATCCGAACCACTTCTTCGGATCTGGCAAACCTTTTGGCAGACAGTTGTTAACGTACAATCTGCAAACATTGGCGGCTATGGATTTCCTGCAGACCAATGCACACCCGGGTGATGTTGTGTTGTCTCCGGACATTCTGGTCGCACCCGTTCTCGCGCTCACCAAATGCCGCGTGCCGCTCGGCTATTTTTCCTTCGGTTTGGTTGCACGAGACGATTACATGCGCAGAGAAACCGCGGAAAAGAACTTTTGGAGCGACTGGCGATTGGGAAAAATTGAGGATGACTTATTGCACGAGGCAAATGTACGATATGTCGTGATCGACAAGCAAACAGAAGGTATCCCTGCAAAGATGCCGGCAAGCTTTTCAAAGGTGTTCGAAAATTCCGAGCTGGCGGTATTCAAGATAAACCTGAGTTCCTGAGCGGAACAATTCGTTGAATTCTCATGGCAGGCATCGTCATCAAACCGCGCGCGCGAATTTTGCATGGCCACGACTGGGTTTTTTCAAGCGAAGTGCTCAAGGTGTTCGGAAATCCAACGGATGGCGATGTGATTTCGCTCAAGGATGGCAAAGATCACTTGATTGGAAGCGCCATTTACAATTCGAAATCGCAAATTGTTGCGCGCCGTTTCTCGCGACGAAGACAGGATGTTGATCAGGATTTTTTTCGGCGCCGCATCGCGCAAGCTTCCGAATACCGGGACCGGCGAAACATCGATACCAAGCTGCGCCGCGTAGTATGGAGCGAAAGCGACGGCCTTCCAGGCGTGATAATCGATCGTTACGGCGACAATTTTGTCCTGCAAACGCTCACGCTGGCGATGGACATGCGAAAGGATCTAATTGCGAGTGCAATGGTCGATCTGTTCGGCGAAGACATCGCTATCATCGAACGAAATGACGCTCCTGTTCGCAAGGCGGAGGGATTGGAACTACACAGCGGTGTTCTGCGCGGAAATCCATCGCAAGTGGTGATCGAAGTCGCGGACGCTAACATCGAGGTCGATTTTTTGCGCGGGCACAAAACCGGTTTGTATCTCGATCAAAAGCATAATTACGGAATTGTTACCGAACACGCTCGCGGCCGGCGCGTCCTGGATTGCTTCACAAATCAGGGCGCCTTTGCCCTGACATGTGCGCGAGCAGATGCAACAGAAGTGACCGGTGTTGAGGAAAACTCGGAAAACATTGCCGCCGCGAAACGAAACGCTGCGCGGAATGAGCGAAAAATCGAGTGGGTGCAGCAGGATGTATTTCATTTTCTGCGCGGAGCTGAAAAGGCAGGCGCACAGTATGATTTGATCATCCTGGATCCGCCTTCATTCACGAGAGCGAAGAGCGGGGTCCGCGACGCATTACGCGGCTATCGGGAACTCCATATGCGCGCGTTTAAGCTGCTATCGAAAGACGGTTTGCTGGCGACGTTCTCCTGTTCGCATCATGTGGATGACAAGGCGTTTTTGCAAACAATCACGGACGCGCTGGTAGATGCCCGTCGATCCACGCGTCGCTTGCGCCGGTTCGAGCAGGCGCTGGATCATCCCGTCCTGCCGACAATTCCTGAAACCGAATATTTCAGAGGTTTTCTTCTCGAGATGATGCCGGGGCGCTGACGCTTGAAACATCATCCTGACCGAAGCGAAGGCATAGCATTCAGATTCTAACGCTGTCGAGGCCGGGCTCACGTGCGACGTTTGATTCCCAGGGTGCTCACGAAGCAACTTGAGAGCGTGGTTTGAAAGACCAAGGCCGTCGGCGTCGCGCCCGCACTTGGTGGCAGGTCATTCATGGAAATGCCACCAATCGCGCCTGCTTTAGCATGTGGCGCGGAATACCACGCATAACCGGATCTTCAGCGCGGCAACGTTCGGCGAGCAAGCGCCAATGATCTGCCGACTGACCAGACTGTAGCTCTTCTTCCAGCAACGCCAGTAGTTCATAATCACCCTGAAAAGATGGGTAG
This sequence comes from Candidatus Udaeobacter sp., assembly GCA_036264275.1. Lineage (GTDB taxonomy): Bacteria > Verrucomicrobiota > Verrucomicrobiia > Chthoniobacterales > UBA10450 > Udaeobacter. The sequence continues at coordinate 8,138 of DATARG010000192.1, forward strand.
ATACGCCCCGCCGTTCGACGCAACAGATCTTCACGCCATTCTTGGAGCAACGCGCGAGCGGTGTCGCCGCGATAAACTGTAACTTCTACTTGTCCGAAATCTTGAATGCGTGTCTCGCGGCCGCGTAGAGTACCTGACCCGTTATCATCCGAGGGACCGATCACAATCTGATCGCGCCCAAAACGTCTGTTCATGTCAGCGGCCTCCGCGGGTGTAAACGGTGGTAGCAGGCGCGTTCGCCCTGTTACGTAAAAGACCTTCCCCGACGCAGGCGCATCAAGTTTATTACTGATTTTGCTGATGTATTTGTTGGGCAGCAGAATGCGATCTTCAGGATGATCGAAGAATTGCGAAAGTGTGAATCCGACCATCCATCCAGCAACGATCACATCGTCTTTCTGCATTCGCGCATGCAGAAACCTGGCCACCTCCGCGAATGGCCATCGTGTCTGGTGGAGAAATTGCGCATGAATGCAGGGCGTCCAACAGACAACAATCAGCACTGTGAGACCCCACGACGCAATTGCAGCCCATCGTACCCGAATGTGTCTCGTGATCCAGTCAACTCCCTCGGCTATAATGATCAGAAGCAGAGGCAGAGAGAAGATCAGATAACGCGCGAACCCCCCCGCGTCGATAGCAATTCCTTGCAAGGACATGAGAATCGGGCCCACGATGATCGCGCCGCACAGCAGAAGAAGCGGTTGCTTGTTTCGTGCTGCCGACCAACAGCCAGCGAAGAGCAATAGAACGGACAAAAACGCCGCGTAACTATTACCCATGTATATGGTAAAGACCCGCGGAATATATCCTATGCTCGTTGGCGGTGTATAGCCTCCTCCCCACTCTTTGTTAACCCTCGCCATATCGGGAAGGAGACGCCAGTATGCTAAACCGACGATGATCGCCACTCCGCCCAAGAGAATCAAAAGAGTCCTGGACTCCCAGAGAAATCTTCTAATACCCGAAAGGCTTTGAACAATCAGCAATAGGACCAGGAATGCGACTACGTAAATGCCTTGCAGATGTGTGAGTAGCAAGAAGAGGACTGCAGCAGCACATCGCACCCCGTTCCGCCAGCCCGGCCACTGATTCCAATGAAAAAATTCGTTGAGTGCAAGAAGACTGAATGCGGTAAAAAGTGAATACGCGCGAATCGTCGGCCCAAGCATGACCAGGTAAGGGTTGAACGCCGCCAGGGTGGCAGCGACCAGGGCGGTGCGCGTCGAACCGGTCAACTTCAGCGCCAGCGAGGCAGTTAGCGGAATTACCGCGATGGCTGCTCCTATCGGTAAGAGAGTTAATCGCCAATCTGTTGCTCCACAAAGCGAGCCGACTCCTTTCTCGGCTAAGATGAAATAATTCATCGTCAGCCAAATGCGAAAATGCGTCAGGATATAGATTGGTGTTTGTTTCAAATACCTGAGCGTCCCGATTTCGTCCCCGAGAAATATTCGGCCGTGTTGAAGAGCAGCAAACAGGCTCAACGAACAGAGACATATCACTCCCAAAAGGAGACGTTCGCTCCGTGACAGATGCCGCGAACTCAGATTTGAGTAAACGACATCCAACCACGTGCGGCGTTGACGTTTACTGCTTGAGCTAGGTACAGAATCTAACATGGAGCTTTGAGCACTCTAAACTGCTAGTGTGGTCGCTGAGTTCTGGGGTGTCACTGCCAACTTTTCTTTTGGACCTGGCGGCTGACAGGGAAAAGCAGAAGAATTCCACGAACACCTCGCCTGCGTCGCAAGTTGCGTGACCCGACTGTTGTGCGTCGCGAAACCGCAGAATTCCGTCTGGCACACCTGGTCGCATTTCTGCACGCAATTCCCGGCATGATGGGATTCACCGGCGGCAGAAACCTCGACGCATGAGCGGTATCCTGGAGGAAATGCGCACACGCTTTTTGCGATCGTCGCACGGCGGGAATGAAGTAGGGCTTTGTGCCGCGGACTGCGTGGATGTCATTCTGTGCGTAGCGAAGCTGCAACGTAGCGGACGAAGTCCGCGAGGCCAGGCTTTCAACCTCCGATTGGCTTTGCAACAATCGCAAAAGAACAGTCAGCGGTTGTTTCGCTCGCTTAACATGACGGCGCCACAGCAGCGCTGAGATCGAAGCTGCAGGAAAATTCCCCCCTCTAAAGATTTTGCGCGGTACCGATGGAAATCTCTGGAATTCTCGAAGGAGCCACCTAATATCCGCTACGACGAACTTGGACGGCGACGCGATTGTCATGGCAGAAAAACCCCGACCGCTTGAACAAATGCTCGACCTGACCGAGGAAGAGCCGTCCGCCGAGCACCTCGACAATCAGGTGCAAAAAGCGCAGGAGCAACTGCTCCAACTCAAGCGCCAACAGGAGCAGATCGAGAAGCAAAAACGCGAACTGGAGGAGCTAAGCCGGCGCCAGGACGAATTGGAACAGGGTCGGGGGGAAATGACTGATAAACTGACGCGCGCGCTGGTGGTGCTCGAACGTGAAGCGTACAACGCGCAAAGCAGGCTTGAGCAAATCCGTGTGGCCCGCGAAAGTTTCGCGCAGCATTTGGAATTGGTCGAGGCAATCGATCCGAGGAATTGGAATCCATCGGATTTGCACAAGGAACTGAGCCGCGCGTTAAGCACGGTGGATGACGCCCGCACGGAGTACAACGAACATCGCAGCCGGTTGCAAGCAGGCGGCGGCAACGGCGATCAGTCGTTGCCCGATACTGCGTCAGGCGTGTCCGAAAACAGCGAAGGACGCTCATTTTCCGAGTGGTTGCAGATTGGCCTCGCGCTCACGTTGCCGCTGATCCTCTTTGGCATTATTGCCATTGCGCTTCTTGCTTGGATGAACAGTAAGTGATGCGATGTTTCGGCGCTCGCGCAAACCGGCCCCGCCGCTTCACCGCAAGCAACAAGAAATAGCACAACAAGAGGCACAGTTGCGTGAGAAGGTGGAAAGCCTCGAGCGCATCGTCACACAATGGCGCGCGCCTGAGCAGAAAAAATCTTCACCGCGAGAGCCGGATCGCACCCCAACAAACAATGTTGTCGAAAAACGATTTCATGTGTCAATCGCAATGGATGCCCCGCAACTGCTTGATGCTGACCGACGGAAGCGACCTCGCGCGTTGCGCAAAGAGCGACGGCACGGGCAGATCGTGTTTCTGATTCTTTTAGCCGCGTTAGCAGTCGCGGTCATGTGGCTCATCAGCCATTTGCATCCCTGAGCGCCGGAATATGGCCGGAACTTCGGATCTCGATGTCGCGTACGTTGCCAGGCTGGCGCGGATCAATCTGGCAGAAGACGAGGCAAAAACTTTCCAGAAACAACTCGATGGGGTGCTGAAATACGTCGAAAAACTTCGCCGGTTGGACGTAACGGACGTTGAGGCAGCCGCGCACGCGCTTCCAGTGTTCAATGTGTTCCGCCACGACGAGCCGAGCGACTGGTTCACCGCGGAGCAGGCATTGAGCAACGCACCTCGACAGGCAAACGGCCTTTTTGTCGTCCCGAAAGTGGTGGAATGACCGGGAAGGATTTGCCGGAGCTAAGCATCGCCGAACTGCAATTGCTGTTGCGTCGCCGCGAAGTTTCCCCGGGTGAAGTGATCAAAGCTTTGCGGGAGCGGATTGAAGCGGTTGATGGAGATCTCGGCGCATATCTTTCACTCGACATCGAGGCTGCGATGAAAGAGGCGGAACACGCGAACGTCGATCTTCCTCTCGGCGGAGTTCCGATTGCGATCAAAGACATCATCAACGTGATAGGTCAGCCGTGCACGTGCGGCTCGAAAATCTTGAACGGCTATCGCTCGCCGTACGACGCCTCGGTAGTAAAAAAGTTGCGTGAGGCGGGTGCGATTCCATTCGGCAAAACCAACCTGGACGAGTTCGCCATGGGGTCGTCGACGGAAAATTCCGCGCTGAAATCAACGCGTAATCCGTGGGACCTGTCGCGCGTACCTGGAGGATCCAGTGGCGGTTCGGCAGCAGCAGTTGCTGCAGATGAAGCCTTCGGTGCGCTGGGATCTGATACCGGCGGTTCGATTCGGCAACCCGCTGCGCTATGCGGTGTCGTCGGGCTCAAGCCAACATACGGCCGGGTTTCGCGTTTTGGGCTCGTCGCGTTTGCTTCGTCGCTCGATCAAATTGGACCGATAACAAAGACTGTCCGCGACGCTGCGCTCATCCTGAATTCCATCGCGGGCCATGATCCGCAAGATTCCACATCGCTCAACGAGCCCGTGCCGGATTATGCGGCAAGCATCGGAAGAGATTTGCGCGGTGTCCGGTTAGGCGTGCCGAAGGAGTACATGATTGAAGGGGTCGATCCGCAGGTGCGAGCTGCAATCGACGCCGCGGTGAAACAATTGAGTTCTCTGGGAGCGGAAATTGTTGAAGTCTCGTTGCCCAGCACTGAATACGCGGTCGCAGTTTATTACATTATCGCCACAGCCGAAGCGTCCGCGAACCTCGCTCGCTTCGATGGCGTGCGTTACGGGTATCGTGCTGAAAATCCTAAAGACGTTCTCGATCTTTATGGCCGCACGCGAGAAGAGGCTTTCGGACCGGAAGTGAAACGCCGCATCATTCTTGGCACTTACGTTTTGAGCTCGGGTTACTACGATGCCTATTACTTGCGCGCGCAAAAGGTGCGCGAACTGATTCGCCGCGATTTCGCCAGCGCGTTCGAGAAGGTCGATGCATTGATCTTGCCGACATCTCCGGTGGCAGCATTCAAATTAGGCGAACGCGCTGCCGATCCATTGCAAATGTATCTTGCCGACATTTTCACCATCGCAGTCAATTTGGCGGGGATTTGTGGAATCAATGTGCCGTGCGGGTTCGCCGAGATGGACGGACAACGGCTGCCCATCGGCTTGCAGTTGTTAGGCAGACCACTGGATGAAGCGCGCATTCTGCAAATCGCGCACGCCTACGAGCAAAGCACAGAGTGGCACAAAGCACGCCCAATGATCGCAACGAAGACGGGGAAAACGTAGTCCGCGAAAGCTTGGTCGATGATCCGCTGATGCGGACGCCCGGAGACGCAATTTGGAGATTGCTTGACACTGCACGCAGGAATTTCCCAATGTGCTGCTAATGAGGCGACAGGTCGGCAATGCGATGGCCTTCGCGCTCGTCGTCGCCTGTGCGTCAGCGCACGCGGAGCAAATCCCGACCGCGAAAAACATAAGGGATTTTTCTCCGGACAAAACATTCGCCGTGCGGATTGCCTATGATCCGAGTCTGCTTCCTGAAAACGGAGACGAGATTCCTGCCCAGGCAATCCGAAAACTTGAACTGATTGCCATGCCGGACGAGGAAGTCGTGCTGGATTTCAGTGACGAGGAAGGTGGTCTGCAGGGGAAAGTCATATGGTCTCAGGACTCGAGATGGTTCGCGTACGCTTTATCGGTTGGTCAGCGCGTTACCGAGCCTCGCGTGTGCCACCGGTCCGGTGATCGCTTCGAAAAGCTCAAGACTGAATATCTTGCGGTCGATCCCGGTGGCGACGTCCGCAATGAGTATGTCGCGCCGGTGCGGTGGGTGAAACCGGGAACGTTGTTACTCGAGCAATTCTCGATTTTCCGCGGTGGTGCTGGCGACGCGAAGATTCAGTTTACGGCCCGATTCGATGAACACGGAAAATTCCACGTCGTTAGCAAGAAGAAAATCCGGGAAAGAAACAATAGAACTAAATTTTGATCGGCTCACCACTCTTCAAGCGCGCCGCTCTTTGATCGACAATAAGATTTCCGCGATCGCTTCAGCGCGCGGTTTGGCGCCGAGATTGCCTTTGCCGTGGACCCGGACGCTGACGGCATTGGCTTCCACGTCGCGTTTACCGATTACGAACATGGTGTGCACTTTCATTTGCTCGGCGCGCTGGATTTTGCCGTTGATCTTGTCACTGCCGTCGTCGATTTCCGCGCGCACTTGATGAGCGCGGAGTTCTTTCAGAATCGATCGCGCGAAGTCGAGTAATTTCGGGTCGTCGCTGATCGTGAGAATGCGCACCTGTTCCGGAGATAACCAGAGCGGGAAATTACCGGCGTAGTGCTCAATCAAGAATCCGATGAAACGTTCGTGAGTGCCAAGCGGCGCACGATGAATACAGATCGGAATCTTCTCGGTGTTGTCTTTGTCTTTGTAACGAAGATCGAACGAGCGCGGTTGGGCGAAATCAACCTGGTTAGTTGCGAGGGTGAACTCTCGTCCGATGACGCTCCAGACTTGGACGTCGATTTTAGGTCCGTAAAACGCGGCCTCGTTAGGCACTTCAACGTAATCGATCCCGGAGTTTTTTAACACGTTTCGTGTCATCTCTTCGGTTTGCTTCCATAGCTCCGGTTCATCGACAAATTTTTGCCCGAGCTTCGATGGATCGTGCGTCGAAAAACGCATCAGATACTTCTCAATCCCAAACAGTTTGAAGTATTTCAGATACATTTCGTTAACGGCGTTGAATTCCGTTTCGAATTGCTCCGGCGTGCAATAGATGTGTGCGTCGTTCATGTGCAGCAAACGCACCCGCATGAGTCCGAACAACTCACCGCTCTTCTCATAGCGATAATCCGTACCGTATTCCGCGACGCGCAACGGCAGATCGCGATAACTGCGCGGCAGCGCCGCAAACAACTTGTGATGATGCGGGCAGTTCATCGCCTTGAGGTAATAGCGATCTACCGGTAACTCCGATCGGATTTTCTGGGCTTTGGAAAGAATTTCGTCGAGTACGTCGCGAGTTAATGGCTTCTCGAGAAGTTCCTGGAACAAGTCGGGATGATGCAAAGGCCGCGCGGACTCTACGCTTTCCGCCACGAGTTCCATCGGTGGAAACATCGACTCGGCATAGTAGGGGAGGTGACCGCTCTTCAAATACAGGCTCTCGCGGGCGATGTGCGGAGTGAGAACGCGCTGATAACCGGCTGCGAATTCAGTTTCTTTCGCCAGCTTCTCTAATTCTTCGGCGATGACTGCGCCACGAGGCAGGAACATTGGTAAGCCGGGGCCGACATCGTCGTCGAAAACAAACAGCTCTAACTCGCGTCCGAGCTTCCGATGGTCGCGTTTCTTCGCTTCCTCGAGCATCGCGAAGTAGTCGTCGAGTTCCTTTTTGGTTTTGAACGCGGTGCCGTAGACTCGCTGGAGCTGCGGATTTGCTTCATCGCCCTTGTAATACGCGCTGGCAACGTTGGTGAGTTTGAAAGCGCCGATGTTTCCCGTGCGCATCACGTGCGGGCCAGCGCAGAGATCGATGAATTCGCCGTTGCGATAGAGTGAGATTTTTTCGTCGGGCGGAATGTTCTCGATGATGTCCAGTTTGAACTTGCTCGGATCGCCTCGTTCGCCCAGCGCGGCGAGCCGGCCCTGCTTTCCGAGTTCGAGCGCTTCGTTGCGTGAAACTTCGACCTTTTCGAATAGATGGTTCGCTTTGATTTCGTTTTTCATCTCGGCCTCGATCTTTTCGAAATCATCGGGTGAGATGCGGTGAGAAAGGTCCACATCGTAATAAAATCCGTTCTCAACCGGCGGGCCCGCAGCAAACTGTGCTTCCGGCCAGATTTTTAGAATGGCTGTTGCCAGCACATGTGAAGCCGAGTGCCGAAGCCGTTCCAGATCGGTCATTTGCTCGCGTTGCTCTAATGTTTTGCGTTCCTCGGACATAGAAGGGGATGAAAATTAACCACGAAGCACACGAAGAACACAAAGATTTTGCTTTCAGGGGATGCCAGGCGTTGTCACACAATCGTAACTTGGCAGTTGTCGTCCATCGTTTGTAGTCTCTGCCCTCGTGAATCCTGCGGACCTTTTCCGTCAAGACACCGACACGCTGCAGCTTGCTCCTGGCGATTTTCTTTTCAAGGAAGGTGATAAGCGCGACGTGATGTATGTGTTGTTGGAAGGGGAAATGGAGGTTCGGCTTGGTTCTTATGTGGTCGAGACCGCAGTGCCAGGCGCATTAATCGGCGAAATGGCGTTGATCGATGACAGTCCGCGTGCTGCGAACGCTGTGGCGAAGACAGCCTGCCGCCTGGCGAAAATCGATAAACGGCGGTTCCATTTTCTCATTCAGCAGCACCCGCATTTCGCAACCCATGTGATGAAAGAGCTCGCGGATCGCTTGCGTAACATGAACGCGGCAGCGATGCGATAGAAAATCTCAACAAGCTTGCTGCTGCTTTCCTAGGCAGCACACTGGGCAATATTCCTTTAGTACGAGGCAGCGCGCAATTTCTCGTTCCCATTGCCGTCGCTTTTCGCAGCGCACGTGCGGCGTTATCTTTCGGCGAATGCGAATCATCGCGCAGTTTCTGCTTTTTTCTGCGATTGCTACGGCCGGCTGCGGGCAGAAGACCCCGACGGCTGCCGATTTCTCGGCGCAGCGCCAACGGATGGTCGAGCAACAGTTGAAACCGCGCGGCATCAAGGACGAACGTGTACTTGCAGCAATGGCCAAGGTGCTGCGCGAGGAGTTTATCCCGCAGAATGCGCGAAGCGAGGCGTACGAGGATGGGCCGTTGCCGATCGGTTACGACCAGACGATCTCGCAGCCGTACATCGTTGCCTTCATGACGGAACAACTGCGACCGAAAGCAACCGATCGCGTCTTAGAAATCGGGAGCGGTTCGGGTTATCAGGCCGCGATCTTAGCTGAGTTGGTGGCGGACGTTTACACCATCGAAATTGTTGAGCCGCTCGCGAAAACTGCGGAAGCGACATTGCAACGCTTAGGATACAGGGATGTGCATATCAAAGTAGGCGACGGTTATAAAGGCTGGCCGGAGGAGGCGCCGTTCGACGCGATAATTGTGACGTGCGCGCCGGAGAAGGTTCCGCAGGCCCTTGTCGATCAACTGAAAGACGGGGGACGCATGGTGATTCCCGTCGGCGAACGATTCGCCCAGCAGCTTTATCTGCTCGAAAAGAAAAACGGTGAATTGAAAGAAAGCGTTACGCTGCCGATTCGCTTTGTGCCAATGAAGCGCGATTCGCAGGAGAAATGATGTCTGGGAAATCGCGAGATCCTTCGCTGCGCTCAGCATGACAACCTGAGCTTGTCACTTGATTGCAGCCAGTTTTTTGAGATCAACCCGCTTGATCCACTCTTGTAATTCGGCGGGCTCCTGGTTTTGCAACTCTATCTGGACGAAATAACGATCGGCGACCATTACCCACAGAGCGGCGTGTTTGCTGTCCTTTTCGAATGTTTCAAAACCGGGATTGCCATCGATGGTCACCGATTTCGCGTAACCCTCGCTCGTGTCGCTATTGCTCTTCCACGCCTCGGTCGTAGCGCTTACGTAATCAGGGTTTGAAACGGAATCGAGAACGCTGATCGCAGCGCTGGGCGCCTTTTCTCCTTCGCCCTTGTGATAATCGCGATGCACATTGGTGATTTTAAATCCGCCTACATCTTCCGTTGAGCCCTCCGCTTTATCGGCGGTCCAACCCGACGAAGGCTCCGGCAGAATCGCCAATAACTTTTGATAATCGACAGCCTCAGGCACGAGAATCGGCTCGTTCTGCGCGCGTGCCGCGCCGAGTCCAAACGCGACAAACAGCGCCAGCGCAAAAATTCCGGCGCGTGCCAGAGAACAAACACGACCCGTTGATTTCATGTGAGCGCGTTTTGCGCGAGTACTCTACCCGATTGACTTTACCTTGCTTGTCAAGACGCTTGCCAGATAGGCACCTCAGAGCGCTCGGATGTAGCCCGTCTGCTAGGGAAAGCTTTCGCTGATGTCTTTTAATAATCAGAAATGTCTCGACTTCGCTCGACATGACAATTTTGGATAAATCAAAACCGCGTCGTCAGCTCGGGCTGTTTGACGCGACGATGATCGTGATGGGCGGCATCGTAGGTGCGGGCATTTTTGCTAACCCTTCCGAAGTCGCGCATCGCGTGCACACGCCCTTTTTGATCTTGGGCGTTTGGGTGCTTGGCGGGTTGCTCGCGATGTGCGGAGCATTCATCTGGGCTGAACTCGCGACGCGTCTTCCCGGCGCAGCAGGCGGCCAATACGTGTACCTGCGCGAAGCGTATCATCCTGCGGTCGCGTTCGTGTACGGTTGGGGATTGCTTCTGGTAACGCAGACCGGCGGCATGGCGGCAGTTGCGGTGATTTTCGCTTCGTACTTTCGCGCGCTTACCGGGGTGATGTGGAATGAGAGCGCTATCGCAGCCGGGGCGCTGCTGACATTGACTGGCATCAACTGTTTTGGCGCGCGCGCCGGAAGCAACGTTCAAAGCGCGCTCATGCTGCTTAAAATTGGAGCAATCGCAGCGCTGGTGATCATCGGATTTGACGTTGGAGGTCATGCCCCGGAAGAATCGACACTGTTGCTCGGAAAACCGTTCTCATTCGATCTCCTCAAAAGCATCGGGGCGGCAATGGTCCCGATCGCTTTTGCGTACGGCGGTTGGCAAACGGCCACTTTTGTGGCCGCTGAAATTCGAGACCCGCGCCGCGACCTGTCGCGGGGTTTGTTGTTAGGTGTGTCTGGCGTTGTGGCGCTTTATCTTGCCGTGAATCTTGCTTGCTTGCGCGTGCTCGGTCCGACTGGACTCGATGGTACCGCGACGCCTGCCTCCGATCTCATACATATTGCCCTCGGCGAGAGCGGCGCCCGCTGGATCGCTCTGGCGATCACGATTTCCGCTCTCGGTTTCCTCAGCCAAAGCATGCTCACCGCTCCGCGCGTTTATTATGCCATGGCGCGCGACGGACTTTTTTTTTCCAGTGTGGGGAAGCTGTTCGGAAAAGCGGAGGCGCCGGTCATTGCAATTATTCTTCAGGGATTCGCCGCAATCGTTATCGCTTGTTCTGGCACGTATGGCGAGATTTTGAATTTCGAAGTCACCGTCGATTTCATCTTTTTTGGAATGACTGCGGCGTCGCTCCTCATTTTGCGCCGGCGCCGAATCGGATCGGACTCCGTTACTTACCGCGTCCCCGGTCATCCGTTCACGACGATACTATTCGTGTTATCATGCGCAGCCATTGTCCTCAGCGCCATCATCGCTTCACCTCGCAACAGCACGATCGCGCTAGGCATCATGTTGGCCGGCTTACCAGTTTATTATTTTTGGAAAAGATCCGGACACGCAACCATAGCGCCACGTTAGAGAACGCCAGCGATGTTGGAAATTTATCTGGAAGCCACAAATCCAAGAACCATGTTCCGAATGCTTTCCTGGTTTCCAGATTCACTTTTATCCCTGTTATGAGACACAAGCATTCCGACTACATGCATTGGTCCAAGACGGACAGCCGCGCGCGATTCAATCTCGCGACGAGCGGCGTCGCCTCGTTTCCTTTTCGAGAGTTGCCTATTGATCTGAAGGATCTCGAAATCAACGGTGACAACAGCTACGGCTACGCACCGTTGCAACAAGCGATCGCGGAGCATCACGTTGTCGATCCCGACTGCGTGGTGGAATCTGCGGGCACATCAATGGCGAATCATCTGGCGATGGCTACAATCATCGAGCCTGGCGACGAAGTGTTGATCGAGCATCCGGCATACGGACCAATTCTGGACATCGCTCATTATTTGGGAGCCAAAGTCAAACGCTTTCGGCGCCGTGAAGAAAACGGATGGGCGATCGATCCGACGGAGGTTCGACGTTCTATCACACCGAAGACGCGCCTGATCGTCATTACGAATCTCCACAATCCGACGAGCGTGCTTACACCGGATTCGGTTTTGCGCGAAATCGGCGATATCGCAAGTAGTATCGGCGCGCTCGTGCTCGTCGATGAAGTCTATCTCGACGCGGTTTACGAGAACACGCCACGCACATCATTTCATATTGGACTGGAGTTCGTGGTAACAAGTAGCCTAACGAAGGTTTATGGTGTGAGCGGTCTGCGGTGCGGCTGGATTCTGGCGCAGCCTGATCTTGCGTGGAAGATGCGTCGCTTAAACGATCTTTACAGCGCGACGCCCGTTCATCCCGGGGAACTGCTTGGCGTTGCTGCGTTTGAGCATCTCAGTCTTCTTCGCGAAAGAGCGCGCCGAATCGTTGATTCCGATCGCAAATTGCTTCGCGATTTTCTGAAGCAACAATCAAACATTTGCGCGGTTTCGACAGAGTGGGGCACCACCTCATTCCCGCGATTGCTAAATCGAAACGCGGTCGCTTTCCTGAAACGCTTGCGATCTGAGTTCGATACCTCTGCAGTTCCAGGTCGCTTCTTCGAAATGCCCGATCATTTTCGCATCGGCATGGGTGTGGATAGCGAAATGTTCGCCGAAGGCCTGAACCGAATGATTCGCGCTCAATCGTAGCGGAAATTGACTTCAATCTCCTGCGGCCACTACGGGCGCGGATGTGGGGTTGGGCGGGATCGCGGAGTCGGTATGGGTCTCGGCGTCGGCGTCGGCTGAAGTGGGGCAAAGGCATACACTTTATTGTCGCCGGCGACATAGATGTGACCTCGCGCTACAATACCAGTAGTGCTGTAGTAGTGTGTTCCGGCCATCAGTTCGTTTGGCCCGCCGCCGTCGAAAATGATCGCACCAGTGTCTCCATCGTAACCGTGGAGTCGCTGGTCCCCCGGAGTGCTGTGGTCTTCCGTGCCAACCACCCAGGCAATCATGTTATTACTGCCATCGGTTGAAGTGACGAAAGGCGAGCCACAACCGCCATTGTTCCGAGTTACGCTCCACCCGCTGGCGATGGTAGGGGGGCTGGTTGCAGTAATGCGGAAGGCCGCGAATGTGGCGTTGTTGTTGTTCACGCGGACGGCGACGTAGGTGCTGAGCTGAGTGCTATAAGTA